>JANXUW010000157.1 GCA_025351985.1 Pseudolysobacter sp. | reverse complement strand
TTGGCGGTGTAGCTGTTCAGGCTACCGCACCTGACCACTTCACCGCTGCTGGTGTTGCACTTCAGAGTTGAATCCGCCCCCGGCGGAAAGTTGAAATACGCATCGATCGCGGCACGTTTCACCGGCGGCAGATAATCGAGCTGCGGCTTGAAAGCGAACGTCAGACACAGCGGCAGCACCAGCAATCCGGCGATCCAGCCGAGCTGTTTCGGGCGTGTGTCGGTCAGGCTCATGATGCGTTCGGTCAGCCACGGCCAGCCATCGCCATAGCCGGATTTCAGGCGCTTTGCCTTGAGCCAGCCCGAGGCCGCCGGCAGCACCGTGATCGCGACGATCACCGAGATCGCCACCGCAATCGAAATCGTCAACGCGAGGTCGGAAAAAATCTGGCCTTCCACGTCGCGCAGAAAAACCACCGGCAAAAATACCGCGATCGTGGTGATGGTCGAGGCGATCAGCGCGCCCATCACTTGGTGCGTGCCCTTGAACGCGGCTTCCATCGGCGTCATGCCGGTTTCCTTCAGCCGCAGGATATTGCCCGACACCACGATCGCACCCTCGACCACCATGCCGACCGCGAACGCCAGGCCCGCCAGCGAAATGATGTTGAGGCTATGCCCGGTGAGATGCAGCGCGGTGAACGTGGCGAGCAGGCAGATCGGAATCGAACTCGCGATCAGCACAGTGGCGCGCCAGTCGCGCATGAACCACCACACGCACAACAATGCCAGCAGCGCGCCGACGATCAGGTTTTCGCTGAGCAGGCTGACCGCGCGATTGATGAACAGCGATGAATCGAACGATTGCTCGATGCCGAGTCCCTGCGCCTTGAGCGGGCCGTCGCGCAGCTCGGCGACGACGCGTTTCACTTCGTTGAGCGTCTTCAGCACGTTCGCGCCGCTGGCGCGGTGCACATCGAGGCCGATCGCGGGATTGCCGTTTTGATAGGCGAAATTCTGCCGCTCGGGTGGCCGGGTTTCCACCGTCGCCACATCGCTGAGCTTGATCGGTTTGCCGTCGCGCCACGCCAGCACAAGTTCACCGAGCTGCTCGGGCTGATAACGGCCGGTGAAACGCAGCACGTATTGCTGCCGGCCGACCTCGATCTGGCCGCCCGAAATATCACTGGAGCTGGCTGCGCGCGTGGAAATATCCGCGACCGAAATGCCCATGCTCGCGGCCTTCGCCATGTCCACCGTGATACGCACTTCGTCAGTCGGCCCGGCATTGACGAGCACTTGCGACACGCCCGGCACGGATTCGATACGCGGCTTCACCGTGTTCTCGATGAAATGCCGGTACTGATCGACCGGCCCTTTCGTACCGGGCAGCAATTGCACGAAAAACCAGCTCAGCGATTCGTTGGCGTTGCCGCCGCCACCGAGCTGAACTACCGGGCGGTCGGCGTCGCGCGGCAGCGCGCGCACGCGATTCAGCCGACCGATCACTTCGACCAGCGCGTTTTTCATGTCGGTGCCGATCGCAAACGTCAGGTTGATGTTGCTGCCACCGGCGCCGGCGTTGCCGTCGAGTTCTTCGACGCCGGGCAAACCCTGCAACACCTGTTCTTGCGGTTCAAGCAATTCGGATTCGACTTCTTCCGGCGACGCCGCGCGCCAGTTGGTCTGGATCGAGATCTGCGGCTTGTCGATCTCGGGAAACAATTGCAGCGGCAACTGCATCAGGCTGAGTACGCCGAATACCGCCACCAGCAGCACGACCATGCCGACCGCGATCGGATTCTTGAGCGACGTTTCTATGAGTTTCATCACACCACTCCTGCAACTGCAACCTCGATGCGATTTTCGCGCGAGTCGTCAGGCAATAGGATGTGGCGCAAGTCATAAAGGTTGCATGCGTTGCGATGAAACGTGTGCGAATTGCGGCGGAACGTGCAACCGCGCGCGATCGAACCGTGTCGAAAGTCACAGTGTTCGGGTGTTGCGGCAAACGAATCAATCGCTGGAAACCGATCACCGGAAACGCGGCAAAAAAAGTCGATGACACCAAATTGGGAGCGGTCATTCCAGCGCAGGGTGGAATCCAGCTCTCTTTTCCGGCGCCCCAAGAACTGGATTCCAGCCTACGCTGGAATGACGGCTCTTTTTTTATTTCCCGCGGAAAATACGTCGCACTCCTTGCGCTCCTTCTACTGCACGACAGGCGCTGCTAGATCAGCAACTGCACCTTGTCCTTATAGCTGCGCGAGAGTTTCAGTTCGTGGCCGGAATCGAGCCTGAGAAAATACTCGCCGTTCAGATGCGGACGCAGTTCTTTCACGCGTGCCAGGTTGACGATGGTCGAGCGGTGGATGCGCTGGAACACGCGTGCATCCAGGCGCTGCTCGAGCTCGCGCATGGTGCCGCGCAAGATATGCGTATCGTCGTTGGCGTGGATGCACATGTAGTCGCCGGCGGCGTCGATCCACTGGATTGACGCGAGGTCGATACGCACGATGCGCTGGCCATCCTTGATCGCGAGTTTGCTGCTTGCGACGGGCGCAATGTCCTCGTCCAACGCTTCGGCCAGACTCAGCTCGCTGTTGCCCGAAAGCCGGCTCAGGGTTGCGAGCAGACGTTCGCAATGCCGGCTCGAATCGCGCGCACTCAGCGCGGTGCGCGCGCGTTCGAGCGCCTGATCGAGACGCATATCCTCGACCGGCTTGAGCAGATAGTCGATCGCATTCGCGGCAAACGCTTCGATCGCGTAATGGTTGTACGCGGTGACGAAAATCGTCAACGGCAACTGCGTTACCGGCACCGCGCGCAGCAATGCAAAACCGTCGACGCCGGGCATCTGCACATCGAGCAGCATGAGATCAGGCTTGAGCGTGGAGATCAGGCCGAATGCTACACGGCCGTTGCCCGCCTGACCGACGATGTCGATGTCGGCATGTCGCGCAAGTCGCAATTCCAGGCCGCGGCGCGCCAGCGGTTCGTCGTCGACGATCAGGGTGCGGATTGCCATCTCAATTACCTGCCGGAGCGGCTTCGAACGGCAATCGCAAATGCACTTCGACGCCGTGCGGCTGGCGATTGGCGATGCTGAAACTCTGCCGTTCGCCGTACAGCACACGCAAGCGTTCGCGTGTATTTGCCAGGCCGACGCCGCGGCATGGCAACTGTTTATCCGGAAAATCATCGCTGCCCGGACCATCGTCACGCAGGCGCAGATCGAGGCTGTCGCTATCCAGACGTGCGATCAGTTCGACCGCGCCGCCCTGCTCGCGTTTTGCGATTGCGTATTTCACCGCATTTTCGATCAGCGGCTGCAGGATGAGGCTCGGCACGAGCGCGTTGCGCGCATCGGGCGCGATGTCCATGATGACCTGCAAGCGTTCGCCGAAGCGCAATTGCTCAATGCCGAGGTACAGATTCAACGCCTCGATTTCCTGCGCCAGACTCACGCGCTGCACCGGATCGGAATCCAGCGAATAACGCAGGAACGCACTGAGGCTGCCGACCATGCGGTTCGCGGTATCTTGCTTGGCGTCCAGGATCAGCGTCGAAATCGCATTCAGGGTGTTGAACAGAAAATGCGGATTGAGTTGATAGCGCAGCATCTTCAATTGCGCCTCGTGCGCCATCGCTTGCGCCTGCAGCGCCGCGAGTTTCTGCTGCTGCAGCTGACGGTTGAACTTGATGCCGAAATACAGCCCGCTCCACGACAACAACACATACGGCATCGAACCGAAATAGCCGATATAACCGAGCAGGCTGTCGGGACGGCAATCCGAACAATAACGAAACGTGATCGTGGTGTAGCAGATCGCAAAAACGATCGCGGCAACGATCAACTGCAACGCCGCACGCCAACTCATGCGCCACGCCGGCAGATGCCAAAGCGCCCGGTAACCGAGCCGCAGAATACACGTGATCAGGAAGCCGATGCTCGCGCAGGCCAGCGACACGTACACATAATCCCACGACTTGCCGTAGCCGATCGCGCTGAGAAAATTCAGCGCGAAATAGCCAGCCCAACCGCACATCTGCAACGGCCAGAAACCGATGCGCGAACTCGTCAACAGCGATTTGAGTCGGAGCATGTTCGGCGGCGGCGAAAGAAAGTCCGGCTATGCTAGATCGTTTCGCGGCTGATCGCATTCGCTTCGGCGCGAATCCACCACGCTTCATCGTATCTCGATCCTGCAACAACATTCAGCGCAGGACCAACGCGCACTTTGCAAAGCACGCCGGCGGCCATTATTGTGAGCCGACTTTTTCCGGATCGATCCCATGCGCCTGTCACCGCCCATCAATCTGCAACGCTGGATCGCGGAAAACCGCCATCTGCTGAAACCACCGGTCGGCAACAAGCTGATCTGGCAGGATCAGGATTTTTTCTGCATGGCGGTCGGCGGTCCGAACCAGCGCACCGATTATCATTGGGACGAAGGTCCGGAATTTTTCCACCAGCTCGAAGGCGAGATGGTGCTCAAGGTGATGGAGGATGGTCTGCCGCGCGATATTCCGATTCGCGCCGGCGAAATTTTCCTGCTGCCGCCGCGTGTGCCGCACTCGCCACAGCGCATGCCGGATTCGGTCGGGCTGGTGATCGAACGCAAACGATTGGCAAACGAGAAAGACGGCCTGATGTGGTTCTGCGAAAACTGCCACCACAAGCTGTATGAAGAATTTTTCGCGCTGACCAATATCGAGACACAGTTCCAGGCAGTGTTCGAGCGTTTCTATCGCTCGATCAAAGATCGCACCTGCAGCGAGTGTGGACAGGTGCATCCGGCGCCGCAGAAATACCTCGCGCCGCAAATATAAAATATTCTGCGTGTCCATTCGCGGCACGGAGCAGTTAAACTTACGCGCATGTTTTTCCGTTTGCCCAGCTTGAGCCGATCCGCCCTGCGCTGTCGTGATGCGCGTGGCTGGTCGCGGCTATTCGTCATGCTCGCGCTGATCGGCGCGCTGCCCGGTTATGCCACGGAGCTGCGCAATTTCCGCCCGCGCGGAACGAGCCTGGATATCACCGTGCCGGTGGAGTGGATTCCGGTCGATGCCGGCAGCGACCCCGACCGCATCCAGCTGGCGTTTCAGGTGCGTAATCCGGCCAGCGCCGATAATGCGCAGGCGGCGAATGTCGGCGTGGTGATCTTTGTCGGCGAGGCGATGGTCACGTTCCGCAAGACGCGCGGCGAAGCGACGCTCGACAATACGCGTTTCCCCGGTTACGTCGAACTCGAACACAGCGCCAACGACAGCGAAGAAGCGATCCGCTACCAGATTCGCAAAGATGAAAAAACCACGGTGATCCGCGAAAATTTTCTGTGGAATGCCGACACCGGCATCATCGTCGTCGCGAGTGCGCCGGACCTCACCGCGACGAGCGCCGAATGGAAGCAGGAATACGCTCGCGGCATCGATATCCTGCTCGGATCGTTGCGCCGTAGCATCGCGCCAAAACCGTGAGCGTCGTGCGGCAAATGAAGCGTTTATCCCGCGCGGGGAATTGCTGAAATCCATGCCGGTTCCCGCGCCACGTTTCCACTCTTACCTGCTGCAGGAAATGTTGCGGCTCAAGCCGCGCGAGGTGCCATACAGCGTGGCGCTGCGCAACACATTCGGTTTTCTTCTGCCGCTGGTGGTGGGCGCGCTGAGCGGCCATATCGAAGCCGGCGCGGGTGTCGCCGCCGGTACTTTGAACGTGATGTTTTCCGACCGCCCCGGGCCGTATCGCCTACGCCTGCAGCGTATGTTGTCGGCGGCGCTGATGGCGGGTTTGTCGGCCTTTGTCGGATTTTCGCTCGGCGGCCACGACATCCTGATCGTGATCGCAACCGCGTTGTGCGGATTCGCCGGTGCGATGCTTGTGGCGCTCGGGCCGGAGGCGGCGCGCGTCGGCCTCACCAGCATGATCCTGCTGATCGTATGCGGCGCCGAGGCGCGCGCACCGCACGCGGCATTGCTGGCCTCCGCATTGATTTTTACCGGCGGACTGCTGCAGACGCTACTCGCGATCGCGGCGTGGCCGCTGCAACGTTATCGACCCGAGCGTTATGCGCTGGCGGCGGTGTATGCGGAGCTTGCGGCCAATACGCGTCAGCGCCACGAAAGCCACCAGGCACCGCCGCTTACCGAGGCGATCAACAACCTGCAGGTGCTACTGCATGGCGCGCACCGCGCGCGTGGCTTGGCGATGGATGCATTTCGTGTGCTCGCCGGCGTGGCCGAACGCTTGCGTATCGAACTGCTCGCGCTGGCCGATCTGCGCGAACAATTCACCCTCGCCGCAAACCAGCATCGCATTGAACATTTGCTCGCGCGCAGCGGCGACGTGCTCGACGCGATCGCCGACGCATTGCGCAATGGCGCGGCACCGTTGCACGCGGAAAACCTGATCGCGAGTTACGAAATCGTGCTCGCGGAAATGCTCGCCGCGCGCGACAGCGGCAAGAACGTGCGCAACGCGCCGCTCACGCACATCGCCTGCGCGCGCGCGGTCGGCCTCGGTGGTCAACTGCGCGCCGCGGTGCGCAATGCCAGTTACGCCGGCAGTCGTGGCGAACTGCAGGCGCAGGAATTCGAATTACGCTTGCCGCAGGCGTTGCGTCCCGGCAATCCGCTGGCAACGTTGCGTGCCAATCTTTCGTTGTCCTCGATCGCGTGCCGGCACGCCATTCGTTGTGCCGTTTGCCTGGCGCTTGCGGTGACTGTCGAGCGTATTTCCGGCCTTGCGCATGGTTACTGGATTCCGATGACGCTGGTGATCGTGCTGAAGCCGGATTTCGGCGGCACGTTCATATTTGCGTTGTTGCGCGTGATCGGCACGCTGGTCGGATTGGTGTTGGCGACGGCGATCGTGCACTTTGCGTTCGGCGGCATCTGGGAGCGGATCGTGTTGCTCGGATTTTTGTGTTTTGCGTTTCGCGAACTCGCTGCGATGCATTACGGCATTGCGATCGCGATGCTGACCGGCCTGATCGTGGTGTTGCTGTCCTTGCTCGGTGAAACCGCCGGCGACACGATGCTCGCGCGCGGTATCGGCACGATCGGCGGCAGCACGCTGGCATTGCTCGCGTATGCGTTGTGGCCAACCTGGGAACGCTCGCGCGTGCGTCCGGCGCTGGCGACGCTGGTCGAGGCGTATCGCAGTTATTTCTCGACCTTGTTCGATGCCGACGAACGCGCGCGCACCGATGCGCGCAGCGCGGCGCGCGCGGCACGCACCAACGTGCAGGCATCGCTGGAACGGCTGCGCGCCGAACCGCGAGCGGACGTGGAACTGAGCCGGCTCGCCGAAGGCATCGTCGCCAATACCAATCGTTTTGCGCGCGCGGCGATGAGTCTCGAAGCCGAACTGCAATCCAGCAGTATTTTGCCGCAGCGCGAAAGCACGCTCGCATTTTCCGCGCGCATCGGTGCCACGCTTGGCGACGTTGCGACCGCGCTGCGCACGCAACAGCCGATTGCCGTGACCGCCGAGCTGCGCGCGCATCAGCAGGCGTTTGCGCTAACGCTGGAAGAATCGCTCGACCTGCCCGAGCAACGCGATCTCGCCTTGGCGCTGATCCACACCAGCGACCGCATCACCGATAGCGTCGACACGCTCGCGCATCTGCTCGAAACCAATAATCTCGGCGAAGCTACGAATCTTCCCGCCGCACTCGATACGAATTCCGGGAATGCGAAATTCGACGCAGCCAAGCGCGCGCGCAACAGGTAAACTTGGCGCATGCTGAAAATCGATACCCACGCCCATATCCTGCCGCGCGACTGGCCGAATCTCGCCGAGAAATACGCCGATCCGCGTTTCCCGGTGATCCACCATACCGACGACGGCAGCCATCGCATCTACAAGGACGGCCATTTCTTCCGCGAGATCTGGCCGAACACCTGGGATGCGCAATTGCGCATCGACGAGTACGCGCAACACGGCGTGCAGACTCAGGTGATCTCGACCGTGCCGGTGATGTTTTCTTACTGGGCCAAACCGAGTCAGGCGCTGGAACTGCATCAGCATCTGAACGATCACATGGCGGAAATGTGCCGCGCGTATCCGCAACATTACGCCGGCATCGCGACCGTGCCATTGCAATCGCCGACGCTGGCGATCCAGGAGCTCGAACGCAGCATCGAACAGCTCGGTTTGCAAGGCGTGCAGATCGGTTCGCACATCAACGACTGGAATCTGGACGCCGAAGAATTGTTCCCATTTTTCGAAGCCGCCGCCGATCTCGGTGCGGCGATTCTCGTGCATCCGTGGGACATGATGGGCCGCGAGTCGATGCCGAAATACTGGCTGCCGTGGCTGGTCGGCATGCCGGCGGAACAATCGCGCGCGGCATGCTGCCTGATCTTCGGCGGCGTGCTCGAACGGCTGCCGAACCTGCGCGTATGTCTTGCGCATGGCGGTGGCTCGTTCCCCTACACCATCGGGCGCATAGAACACGGATTTCGCATGCGTCCGGATCTGGTCGCGACCGACAACGCGCGCAATCCGCGCGAGTATTTCGATCGCCTGTTTTTCGATTCGTGCGTGCACGACGATCAGGCCTTGCGT
>JANXUW010000351.1 GCA_025351985.1 Pseudolysobacter sp. | reverse complement strand
AATCGTTGCCAATAACCATCGCCGTTTGCAATACGCAGACGATGGATTTCGTTTGCATCGAGTGTAATGCCATGTACCGTATCGTCCTGCAGCAACGGCAATACCGCGTGCGCTGCGATGGCGTTTTGCAGCGCCGTAATGTCGGCGCGCGTGAATAGCAGCCGGCCATCGTTCAATTCGATTTCGACCACATCTGCAGGCTGGCTGCGCGCGATGATCTGCGCCAGACGCACGCGCTGATAACCTTCGCCGATGCGTGTCGGTTCGGAGCTGCGCAGGATCAGCACATCGCCATCCTGATCGAGCACCTGCGCGAGCAGATCGTGCTGCTGACCGCCGCCATCGATGCGCAAACTTCCCACCGGTTTTGGCCAGAATGCGGTCAAGCCGTTCACCGCGAGAATGCCGAGCAGGCCGAGCATCGCGAGTACGCAAACGCTGACGCACGCGGCGCTGAACCACACCCCGGCTTCGGGAATGAATGCGCGCAAGCGACTCATGCGGTGGCGCCGCCGGAGCGCAGGCGATGGCGCAATAAAGCCGCGAACGAATGCAACACAAACGTCGCCGCAAACAGGATCAGCGCCGACAACAACAGCAAGCGAAACTGTGCGCTGTGCGGTGCCGCCTGTGGCGCTTCGATCGCGATATTCGCGGTGACTGCACGCAATCCGTCCAGCGCATGCCACGACAGCAACGGCGTATTGCCGCTGGCCATCAGCACGATCATGCTTTCACCAAGCGCACGGCCGATGCCGAGCACAACCGCCGCGAGCAACCCGGACGAAGCCGCAGGCAGAATCAACGTGGTCAGCGCCTGCCAGCGATTCGCGCCAAGCGCATATGCACCATGCGCGAGCGCACGCGGCACGCCGAGCAAGGCGTCTTCGGCCAGCGCAAACACGGTCGGTACCATCGCCAGGCCGAGCGTCATGCCGATCAGCAAACCGTTCCACGGCGAGGCCGGATCGAACAACAACCGCGTCCAGGTTTCGGTCGAATCAGTGAAGAAAAATACCAGCACGCAGACCAGAACCACCAGCGGCAACAGCAGCAGCGGTTGCCAACCTTCGACGATGCGCGCCAAACGCGACGGAATCAAACGTTGCCACACACACATGCCAAGCAATATCACGCCCGGCAGCAACAGCAGGCAGGCGAACAACGCAGACAAGCCGGCGTACAAACGCGGCGCCAGCCACAACACCGCGATCAAACCGAGCAACACGGTCGGCACCGCGTTGAGAATTTCCAGCGCCGGACGAATCCACGCACGCAATCGTGGGCTGCTGAACTGCGCGCAATAAATCGCCGCGCCGAGGCCGAGCGGCACGCCAAACAACATCGCGTAAGCCGTTGCCTTGAGACTGCCAAACAACAATGGCCACAACGTTTCCGATCCGGCACTCGCGCTCAGCGGCCAGAGTTGCCACAGCAGATAAAGCGGGATCGCGGTGATCGCTAGCAACACCACCGCGGCGCCCAATCCGGCGCCACGCCGCAACCAGCGCTCGCGGCGCAGGCGCAACGGCAGGCGCGCGCTGGCACGCGCAGCTACGACACCGACGGAATTTTCGTTCGCAATTACAGGCATGACACACGTTAAAAACTGTTTGTGACGTTCATGTTACAACGCGGCCGCGTTGTCATCCCTTGTTCATGCGATTGTCACCGCGGCTTCAACTGCGTGACCTAGTGTGCATTCAGTGCCCGGAGGCCACGAACATGCGCATCGCGATCGTTACCGAGACTTATCCGCCCGAAGTGAATGGCGTCGCCTTGACCGTTGCCGGACTGGCGCATGGCCTTGCCGGCGCCGGACATCAGGTGCAATTGGTGCGTCCGCGGCAGATCAAGAACACGACAAAAATCGTCGCCACGACAGAATCCGGAATCGGCGAATCGGGCATCGACGAAGTGCTGGTACGCGGCGCCGGCTTGCCGCGTTATCCGGGATTGCGCTTCGGCCTTCCCGCCGCGCGAAAACTCAAAGCGCTGTGGCGCACACAACGCCCGGACGCGATCTATGTCGCGACCGAAGGCCCGCTCGGTTATTCGGCATTACGCGCGGCCAGCGCGCTCGGCATTCCTGCCAGCACCGGATTTCATACGCGCTTCGATGATTTCGCGCGCCATTACGGACTCGGATTTCTCACGCCGCTGGTGTTCGGTTACCTGCGTCGTTTTCACCAGCGCGGCCATGCCACGCTCGTGCCGACGACCGAACTCGCACAGTTTCTGACGTCGAGCGGTTTCAGCAACGTGCAACTGCTGCGCCGCGCCGTGGATACGCAATTGTTCAGTCCGCTGCGACGCGATGAAACCTTGCGCGCACAGTGGGGACTGAAGCCACTTGATCTCGCCGTGCTGTATGTCGGACGCATCGCGCCGGAGAAAAATCTCGCAGTGTGTGTCGCGGCGTTTCGCGAAATCCAGCGGCAGCAGCCGAATGCGCGTTATATCTGGATCGGCGATGGGCCGGCGCGCGCGCAACTTGCAGCGGAGAATCCGGATTTCATTTTCACCGGCATCCAGCGCGGCGAAACGCTCGCGCGTTTTTACGCGAGCTGCGATCTGTTCCTGTTTCCGAGCATCACCGAAACTTTCGGCAACGTCACGCTCGAAGCGATGGCCAGCGGTGTGCCGACGGTTGCGTTCGATTACGGCGCGGCGCGCGAACATCTGCTCGATCATTGCGGCCGGCGCGTGCCGTTCGCCGATACCGCCGCGTTCATTGCCACCAGCGTGCAACTCGCCGCTGCGCACGACATACGACGCGACATGCGCAACGCCGCACGCGCCGCCGTGGCCGAGCTGAATCCGCACGCCGTCACCGCGAGTTTTTCCAACCTGCTCGCCAACCTCGCTACGCGGAGAGCCGCATGAGCACGCTCGAACTCTGGCAAAACCTCGAAGCCCGCAGCGGCGAATGGCGGCTCTGCCTGGCCTGCAATCGCTGGGGCACACGCCGCGCCATCATCCGGTTTTTCAGCGCGATCAGCCGCCTCGGCGACGGCGTATTCTGGTACACCTTGATGGCGACGATCGCGATCTTCGGCGGCGCACGCGCGCACATTGCCGCATTGCACATGGCACTGATCGGCATCACCGCCGCGCTGTTGTATCGCACGCTGAAACGCTGGACACGCCGCCCGCGCCCGTTCCGCACACACAGTCAGATCATCGCCCACATCGCACCGCTCGACGAGTTCAGTTTTCCGTCCGGCCACACCTTGCATGCGGTGTGTTTCAGCAGCGTCGCGATCGCCTACTTTCCGCTGCTGGCGTTTGTGCTCGTGCCGTTCACGTTGCTGGTGGCCGTATCGCGCGTCGTGCTCGGTCTGCATTATCCGAGCGATGTGCTGGCCGCGACGTTGATCGGGTTTGGCTTGACGGCGGTGTCGTTTTGTTTGGTATCGAGCGTGAGCACGCTGATCTAAAAGCCGACAAACCCCATCACTATTTGCTCGTCATTCCAGCGCAGGCTGGAATCCAGTTC
>JANXUW010000016.1 GCA_025351985.1 Pseudolysobacter sp. | reverse complement strand
CGCTCCTGAGCCTGGCGACTGTCCAGATGCCAGCCCAGCGCGTAGCCCGAATCGGTGGGGTAGGCGATCAATCCGCCGCTGCGCAAAATATCGCCGGCTTGCGCGATCAGGCGTGCTTGCGGATGTGTCGGATGTACGTCAAGTCGATTGCCCATGAGCGCAGCGTGGCTGTTGCGCACAAAACCGTCAAGCCTGCGATTCGTGCGGCTATCGGTTAGCATATGCGGCTGAGAATCACCGATGAGAGGTTTGCATGTGGTACGCCATCGAAGGCACGGATAATGCGGATTCGCTGGAGCAACGCAAATCGGCGCGACCGACGCATCTGGCGCGACTGCAAGCTTTGTGCGATGCCGGACGCCTGTTGTTGTGCGGGCCGTTTCCGGCGATCGATAGCGAGGATCCAGGCCCGGCGGGTTTCACCGGCAGCTTGATAGTCGCGGAATTTTCAGATCTGGCCGCAGCTAAAGCGTGGGCGGAGCAGGATCCATATATCGCCGCCGGTGTTTATCGTTCGGTCAGCGTGCGCCCGTTCAAGCGCGTGCTGCCGTGAGTGACGGCGTGTCGGCGCGCGATGTTGCAAAAGATCGTCTTGCTGCGATTCGCGCGCGGCTCGAAACGGCCTTGATACCGCAGCAACTCGACGTGCTGGACGAAAGCCACAAGCATGTCGGCCACGCCGGCGCACGCGATGGCCGCGGCCATTTTCGTGTTCGTCTGATCAGCGACGCATTTCGCGGGCAGGCTCTGCTGGCACGCCATCGACTGGTTTACGCCGCGCTCGGATCGATGATGCAAACCGATATTCACGCACTCGCCATCGAGGCGCGTGCCCCCGAAGAAGTTGATTGAAGGAAGGTATGTTGTATGCGTAACAAGTTTCTATTGGTATTGACGGTTCTTGTCGCGGGCTGCAGTTCGTCGGGTTCGTCCGATCAAGGCCCGGTGCATTTCACCGGTGATAGTCCGACGGTGGAAACGGTCAATGGCGTGGTCATTTCGCAGGCGCTGCTGGATGCCTATGTGCGCGGTCACAAGGTCAATCTGGCCGAACCCGACGCGCGCGAGAAAGCACTCAAGGATCTGGCCGATTATGTTTTGCTGTCCGAGGAAGCCAAACGCGCGCAATACGATACCGGGGCGCAATTTCAGGCCGATGTCGAGGTCACGCGCCTGCAAGCTGTAGCCACCGCGACTGCCGCGCAGATTCAGAAAGCGACACCGCTCAGCGATGAAATCCTCAAGGCCGAATACGATCAGCAAGTGAAGCGCGCCGGCAAGAGTACCTATGGCTTTACGCAGATGCTGTTTGCGGATGAAGCCGATGCGTTGGGCGCGAGCGGCGATATCGTTTCCGGCAAACCTTTCTCCGAGGTCTTCGACAACTGGAAGAAAAAGGCCAAGCAAGCCAAGGCTTATACCCAGGTGCGCTTGAGTCAGTTACCCCCGGCAGTTGGCGATGCGGTCAAGGATCTCAAGCCGGGAGAAAGCACCAAAGTACCGATCAAATCCGAATTCGGCTGGCACCTCATCAACCTCACGACGATCACGCCATTCGTGCCGACTTCGTTCGATACCGTCAAAGAAGCCGTGCGCCGCACCATACTGGAGCAGGCGTTGGCTCAGCGCGTAAAGACCCTGCGCGAACAGGCGCAGATTATTGTTGTGGGGGGTGGTACTTCGAGCGAGCGAACCGCAGCACCGCCGCCCGCTCCCGCAGCTGCCACCCCGGTGGCGCCTGCATTGGCAGTACCTGAAGCTGAGAAAAAGAGCTGAGCATTCAAGTTTAAAGTCGCCACAAAAAATCCGGCGTAAAGCCGGATTTTTTTGTCTGATGGTCGCAGGTAGTCAGATCGGATTACACCGCCGTTGCCGTACTCGCCGCCAGTGACTTGCGATACGCATTCAATTCCAGCGCGGTCGTGAACGTCTTGCCGAACAGCTGCGACAGGTTGTGCAGGATCATCTTGATTACGCGTTTTTCCCAAACCTTGTCGAAATGGATCTGCTTCGTCAGCCATTCTTCGAGCCAGCCCGGATCGGGCAGGCGCGATTGCACGGTGTCGTTCGGAAACAGCGCCTTGTTCACGTGCAGATTGGTCGGGTGCAGCGGCTTGCCCGCACGCGATACCGACGTCATCAGCACGCCGATCTTGGCGAACGCGCGACGCGCTTCGTTGCCGGTCTTGTCGATCGCACGTTTCATGTATTTCAGGTACGCGCCGCCGTGGCGCGCCTCGTCGGTCGAGATGATTTCGTAAATTTGCTTGATGACCGGTTCGGTATGCCATTGCGAGGCACATTTGTACCAGCGCGTCAGCCGCAGCTCACCGCAGAAATGCAGCATCAGGGTTTCCAGCGGCGGCGCCGGATCGAACGGAAAACGCACCGCGTGCAGTTCTTCCTCGGTCGGCAGCAGGTCGGGCCGGAAACGGCGCAGGTATTCCATCAGCACCAGCGAATGTTTTTGTTCTTCGTAAAACCAGATCGACATGAACGCGGAGAAATCCGAGTCGTGCTGGTTGTCGCGCAGGAACATCTCGGTCGCGGGCAACGCCGACCACTCGGTGATCGCATTCATCTTGATCGTTTGCGCCTGCTCTTCGGTCAAGAGGCTGGCGTCGAAACTTTCCCACGGAATATCCGTATGCATGCTCCAGCGAGCTTGCTCAAGTTCCCTGAAAAGTTTGGCGTAAAGCATTATTGTTCTCCTGAGCCCGCGACGTATTTGCTGCCGGGTAGATATGATTTGTGACCGAAATCGCGATAGCCAAGTGACAGATATACCACTAGATACGGCACGACTGTGTGACTTGGGGCAAGAACTATGGCAGTTCGACCTTCACCGATGGCACCCAGCCCGGCGCACGATGCTCGGCGACGACATTGGTGTAAATGCCGCCACGCACGCCGAATTCGGCGGTCAAGCGCATGAAATGCGGTTGGGTTGCGGCAACCAGGTCGTCCAGAATGCGATTGGTTACCGCCTCGTGGAACGCGCCTTCGTCGCGGAAACTCCAAATGTAAAGCTTCAGCGATTTCAGCTCGACGCAGGTTTGCGCGGGGATGTAATCCAGCAACAGCGTGGCGAAGTCCGGCTGGCCGGTTTTCGGGCACAGGCAGGTGAATTCGGGCATCCGCATGTGGATGGTATACTGCCGCTGCGGTTGTGGATTTGGAAACGTTTCTAGCGTCTTGCTGGGGGCGGTCGACACGGCCGATCAACTCCTGAAATCATCGTAGCGGGCGCGCAAAGGTAGCCGAATGAGCGCTTGCCGGCAATTTTTTATTGGTCTGCGCCAGCACCGGCGCACTACCCTGAATGTGTTTTAGCAACGATGCGCCTGACAACCATAAAACTCTCCGGCTTCAAGTCGTTCGTCGATCCCACCACGCTGCATTTGCCGACCAACATGACCGGCATCGTCGGTCCGAACGGCTGCGGCAAATCCAATATCATCGACGCGATCCGCTGGGTCATGGGCGAGAGCGCGGCCAGCCGATTGCGCGGCGACAATCTCACCGACGTGATTTTTTCGGGGTCGTCCGGGCGCAAGCCGGTCGGTGTCGCGAGCGTCGAGATGATCTTCGACAACAGCGACGGCACGGTCGTCGGCGAGTACGCCAAGTACAGCGAAATTTCGGTCAAGCGCACCGCCAGTCGTGACGGCAGTTCGCATTATTTTCTGAACGGCGCACGCTGCCGCCGGCGCGACATCACCGACCTGTTCCTCGGTACCGGCCTCGGCGCGCGCAGCTACTCGATCATCGAGCAGGGCATGATTTCGCAGATTGTGGAATCGCATCCCGAAGAGTTGCGCGTGCATCTCGAAGAAGCCGCCGGCATCTCGAAATACAAGGAACGCCGCAAGGAAACCGAGTCGCGCATCAAGGCCACGCGCGAAAATCTGGAACGCCTCAACGACGTGCGCGATGAAGTCGACAAGCAGATCGAACACCTCAAGCGCCAGGCCAAGGCCGCCGAGCGCTGGCAGGAACTGAAGAACGAACAGAAACAACGCGAAGCGGAACTGCGCGGCTTGCATTACCGCAGCATCAATGCCGAGCTGACCGAACACAGCAACGCGCTGAAGCAGGCTGAAGTCGGCATCGAGGCGATGGTTGCCGATCAGCGTCAGGTCGAAGCGCAACTTGAAGGCCAGCGCGAACGCCATCAGGGCGCGAGCGAGTATCTGAATCTGGTGCAGGGCGAGGTCTACAAGGTCGGCGGTGAAATCGCCAGAGTCGAGCAGCAGATTCAGCACAGCCGGCAGTTGGCCGAGAGTCTGGAGCGTACTCGCGCGGAAGCCGAACACGCGCATCGTGAGCTGGCGAATCACATCGCCTCCGATCGCACGCAGATCGAAGCGCTGCAGTTTTCGCTGGCCGATGGCGAGCCCAAACTCGATGCCTTGAACGAGCAGAACGAGCTCGCGATCGCCGCGCAGCGCGACGCCGAAGCCAAGCTCGCCGAATGGCAGGCGCAGTGGGATGGCTATGCGAAATCCAGCGGCGAATCCTCGCAGGCCGCGGAAGTCGAACGCACGCGTCTGGATTATCTCGATCGCCAATGCCTGGATGCATCGCGCCGGCTCGAATCGCTCGAAGCGGAAAAACGCGCGGCCGATTTGAATGCGTTGCATCAGCTTGCCGAAAATCTCGGTGTCGATCAGGAGACGCAGCGCGACAAGGTCGAAACGTTCACGCAGCTCGTCGACGAACGCAAGATCGCCCACGAACGTGTGCTCGAAACCGAACGTCAAACCCAAAGCTCGCTCAACGAAACACGCCAGCGCCTGCAGACGTTGCGCGGTCGCCTCGCGTCGCTGGAAGCCTTGCAACACGCGGCGCTCGGCCAGGAAAAAAGTCCGGCCACGGCATGGCTCGAACGTCTCGGTCTGGACAAGGGCCAGCGTCTGGGCGCGGTGCTGGATGTCGATGCCGGATGGGAGCGTGCGGTTGAAGCGGTGCTCGCCGGTTTGCTCGAAGGCGTGCTGGTCGAGGCACCGTTGTCACATCTCGATGAACTTGCTGAATTGCGCGATGCGGACCTCGCCTTGTTCGCGCCGAAACATGGCGATGTCAGCGAAGTCGCCGCGGGCGAAATCGGCGGCACGCTCGCGGCCAAGGCGCGCGGTCCGGTATCGGCCATGGGCATACTCGCGCAGGTTTGGGTTGCCGATAACTTGCAGCAGGCACAAGCGATTGCGGCGCAGCTCAAGCCGGGCCAATCGGTGATCACACCGGAAGGCGAATGGCTCGGCGCGGGTTTTGTGCGCGTGCTGCGCAAGGACGGCGCACAAGCCGGTGTGCTCGTGCGCGAGCGCGAAATCCACGCGTTGAATGCGCAGCTCGAAGAGCTCACCGCGCGCACCGACGAACATGCCGAGCAACTCGATAAACTCAAGTCCGACAAGGTCGAAGCCGAGCGTTATCGCGACGATGCGCAGCGCGAGCTATACATGGCGCACCGGCGTCAGGCGGAAATCGCCGGGCAATTGCAAAGCCATCGCGGCAAGCTCGAAACCGCACAGGCACGGCTCGAAAAAGTTGATCTCGAGCTGACGGCGATCCGCGAAAAACTCGACATAGACCAGACTCAAGCACGCGAAGCGCGCGCGCGGCTGGAGCAAGCCGTCGAAAGCATGGGCGACCTGGAACAGCAGCGTCAGCATCTCGATGGCGAGCGTCGGCGTTTGCTCGAAACGCGCGAAGAAAGTCGCATGAATGCGCGCGAGATTGCCGATCAATCGCAACAGCTTGCGTTGAGCATCGCGTCGAAACGATCCTCGATCGTCTCGCTTGAACAAGCCTTGCAGCGCATGCACGGCCAGCTCGCACAGCTCGAATCGCGCAAGAACGAAATCGCCGCGCAACTTGCGCTAGGCAGCGATCCGCTCACGGCGCTGGAAGGCGAACGTCAGACCTATCTCAATCAGCGCCTGCTGGTGGACAAGCAACTGGTCGAAGCGCGCAAGGCGCTGGAGGATTGCGATGGCGAATTCCGTCGCCTCGAACAGCAGCGGCACCACATCGAACATCAGCTCAACCAGAAACGCGAAGGGTTGTCGCAGCAGCGTCTCGGCGAACAAAGCCTGCGCCTGCGCGCGCAAAGCCTGGCCGAGGCGATCGCCGAAACCGGGCTCGAACTCGACGCCGTGCTCGCCGTATTGCCGGCCGATGCGGATGCCACACGCTGGCAGGAACAGCTCACTGAACTCGAACACAAGATCCGCCGTCTGGAGCCGGTCAATCTCGCCGCGATCCAGGAATACGAAGAACAGTCGCAGCGCAAGACCTATCTCGATGCGCAATTGACCGATCTGAATACCGCACTGGAAACGCTCGAAGGTGCGATCAAGAAAATCGACAAGGAAACGCGCCAGCGTTTCAAGGAAACCTTCGACAAGGTCAATACCGGATTGCAGGAATTGTTTCCGCGTCTGTTCGGCGGCGGCCACGCGTATCTGGAGTTGACTGGCGAAGATCTATTGTCGACCGGCGTGGCGATCATGGCGCGTCCGCCGGGCAAGCGCGTGACCTCGATCACGCTGCTTTCGGGCGGTGAAAAAGCACTGACCGCGGTCGCGCTGGTGTTCTCGATTTTCCGCCTCAATCCCGCGCCGTTCTGCCTGCTCGACGAGGTCGATGCGCCGCTCGACGAAGCCAACGTCGGGCGTTTTTCGAGCATGGTCAAGGAAATGTCGGAGCATGTGCAGTTTCTGTTCGTCACCCACAACAAGGGCACGATGGAGGCGGCGATGCAGCTTTGCGGCGTGACGATGCGCGAGCCCGGCGTATCGCGTCTTGTACAGGTGGATCTGGAAGAAGCGACAAAACTTGTCGGCGCGGCCTGAGTCTTAATCCAGATTCCGCGCGACTTTTTCGCGGGAATCGAGATGCCTGGCGATCCGCGTTTTCGTTGCGTTAACACCAGGAATGTAAACTGCTGCTTGATCAGAGCAGCGTGCCCAAGGGGCGCAATCTTGCAGAACGCACTGCAACAGAAATTCGAAGCGGAGTTGGAATGGACACACAGGCGCTCAGCGCGAACGAACTACGCATCATCCTCGGCGTTCTTGGCGTCGTTGTCATAGCGCTGATCTATTATTTCGGACGTCCGAAAAAGCCCGGCCAGGGCAAACGCATTCTGTTCAAACGCGGTGGCGGACGCATCGAGCCGACCCTCGGCGAAGGCGACGCGGAGCAGGGCGAGCTCAAAGTGAATCGCGACGATATCTCGGACGAGTTCCACACGTTCGGCGAAGCGCGCAGCGATAGCAGCGCGCCAACAGAGACCGCGCCGCCACGCGATGCACACGTCGGCGTGCGTCCGCCGCAGCAACCGATTGAGCGCATCGTCACCTTGTTCGTGACCACGCGCGGTGCCGAAACGATTCCGGGCAGCGATCTTGTGGTCGCTGCCGAAAAGGCCGGACTGCAGTTCGGCAACATGAACATTTTCCATCGCCCGGTCGCCGGGCGTCCCGAGGCAGGGCCGATTTTCAGCGTCGCCAACATGGTCAAGCCCGGCAGTTTCGACATGAGCAAGATCGACGAATTGCAAACGCCGGGCGTGACATTTTTCATGACCTTGCCCGGCCCGCTGCCGGCGCTGGATGCGTGGGATGCGATGTTGCCGTGCGCGCAGCGTCTTGCCGAATTGCTCGACGGCAATGTGCTCGACGAAGAACGCAACGCGCTCGGTCGCCAGCGTGTCGCGCATATTCGCGACGAGCTGCGTGCGTTCGATCGCAAGCAGGAACGCAACAACATCAAGCCGAACTGGTGAGTTAGACCTGTGAGCCACACTCCATCCAACATCGAGATAGATAGGGCACTTACCCTCGGCGAACGCTCCGTGGTGAGCTGGCTACTTGAGCATGGGGACGGAGATAATTCTGACTATCTTGCACAACTAGACTGCGCTCGTGTCGCTCGTTTGTGCGCTTGCGGATGCGCCAGCATCGACTTTTCCATCAGTGGCAAGCTCCCCGCGGATTTTGCGATGCGCGTCCTATCGGATTACCAGTGGCGTAACACTCAAGGGCACTTATTCGGTGCCTTCTTGTTTGAGCAGGATGGCTTGCTCGCTGGCTTGGACTTGTGGTCAATTGACGGTCAAAGCACTCCAAATGCCATGCC
>JANXUW010000014.1 GCA_025351985.1 Pseudolysobacter sp. | reverse complement strand
TGAAGCGCGCGCCAGTTATTGCGGACGATTGCGACGCCGACGCAGCACGGTCGCGTGCACGATCAAAGCGCTGATCGCCAGCAGACCCCAGCGACTCAGCGTCGGCAGAATTGTCGGTTCGACAAACGCCACCGGCGCGAGTGTCGCTGCCATGTATTCCGCCGTTTGATCCGCCGCCGTCGCCGACAACGCGGCTGCATCGGGCGCGCTGATCGCCAGCGTCAGACTGCCGCTGTTCGGCGTTTGGTCGGCATCGAAACCGAATGCGTACAACGTGCCCCAATTCAGCGTATTGCCATCCGCTGCCTGCCAGACGATGTGCTGATCCGCGATCGTTGCAACCCAGTCGTTGGCCGGATCGGTATCGGCATCCGCAAACGTCACGTTGCTGATATTTGCGCCAGCGGCAATGGGTATCGAAAACCGGCTGAAGCCTACATTCGATAGTAATTTCAGGCCTTGCGGATTCACGCTCAAGTCATCGCTGGCATGCGCCGGATCAATCACGGCGTGCGCAAAATCGACATTCATCACGGCGTAATCGTAGTGATATTTTCCGTCACCCAGCGCGTACGTGCGCACCGCGATACGCGCGTGACCATCGGGCGTGGCGATCTCGATATTGTCGCTGTCGATCGCGACCACCGCCGGCAATGGCGACCACGCATTGATGACCGGACCGCCGATCAGATCGCCCGTGTCGAACTGCCAGATCGAGCTGATGCCATCGCCGCCAAGCACCTTGCGGAAATTCGACAGGACGCGATAACCCATGCTGCTGTACGGACTTTGCGCATCGCGAATGATGTACCCGTATTCGAAAAAATATTGCGCCCCGGGATTGAGTTCCGGCGCGATATCGCTTTCGCGCACGATCATGTGCCGCAGTGGATCGACGCTGCCGTACGAGCCGCTCACGTCCGGCCCGGCACCGCTGCAGGTCGGATCGAAAATCGAGCCGCAGCGTCCCCACTGCCCGGTCGCGGGCACGATTTCGCGGCGTGGGCCGAGGTAATCCTCGAAGTCGTTGGTCGCGCCGCTGTAATTGTCCTGGCAGGTCGGGTACAACACGCTGGGTGCATGGCCGGGATCGCAGCTGCATTGAAAATTCACGCTGTAGAACGCGTGTTTCGCGGCCGACACACCGATCTGTCGGATCGCACCATTCGCGTCGACGCGATACAGATTCCACGCCAGGTACGGATGCTGATCGTTGTTGTACGGCGGCTGCGGCTGGCCGTGATTGGCGACGTTGAACATCGCGTCCCACGCCACCGAGCTCGTGCCGATATTCTGCAACGACGCATCCGGCGCCAGCACCACCAACCCGGTTGTGCTGTCGGGCGTACAGTTGCTGAAGCCGGCATCGGTCGGAATTTTGCAGCGCTCGAAATTGATCTGATCGGGCATGCCGCCGGTCAGATCGCCGTTGCCCTGGATCAGGCTTATATCGACCGGATTCGACGGCGATTGCCATGCGTAGCTGGTCGCACACATCGGCAATGTCGCGTCGGCCGGTTGCGCTGTCGTCGTGAGCACGGGCGCATGCGCCGTCGAGATCGAATCGAGCGCGCCGACCAGCACATTCGCAAATTCGGGACGGCCCAGCGCCGCCGCAAATTGCGCCGACAATCGCAGGTTCATGTTGGTCAGACTCAGCGTATGTCCACCCGCGCTGAGCGCGTAATGCGGATGATCGAGACGAAACCAGACTCGATCCGCATGATCGACAACCTGCATGCCAAACCCGCTACCCGGCGCAGGCTGCAACTCGAAACCACGCAGATCCGCGCTACCACCATTGAACTGCAGGACGAAGCCGCCGGCGTGCTGCAAGCCACCGCCGGTTACCGCAGTGAGTTGTCTGCCGCGCGCGGAAAATTCGAGTGTGCGTTGCGTCGAACCGGCGAACGAAATCTGCCGATACGCGTCGCCGCCATGCCGCGACGGCAGCGTTATCGCATTTTCAGTCTGGACGATTTTTATGCCGAGCGGACCGAGCAGATCCTGATTGAAATACCACGTGGTCTGCGACGCCGAACTGGTCCAGCGGTCTGCTGGGCTGAGCTGCTGCGGCACGATATTTGGCGTGCTCGCTTGCGCCGCTGAATGCAGAAATCCCAGCTCGAAAAAAAATGTGGCGAACAGTCGGGCGGCGGATTTCATTTCGACTCACGCGGTGGCAGCAATTGCGCCAAAATTCCTTCGTACAACGTCGGCAGCCGTTCCAGTTCATCAAGCGCGATATTCTCGTCGATCTTGTGAATACTCCCGTTGGTCGGCCCGAGCTCCACGACTTCGGCACCGAGCGGGGCGATGAAACGCGCGTCGGACGTGCCGCCGCCGGTATCGGCGCGCGGTGTGATGCCGAGCTGCGCTTCGATGACGTGATTCACTGCAGTTCGCAACGGACCATCGCGCGTCAGGAACGGTTCGCCAGACAGATTCCATTCCAGTGCATGATCGACTTGATGCTTGCGCAGGATTGCCTCGACGCGCGCCTGCAAATCCTCGGCGCGACTGGCTGTGCCAAAACGGAAATTGAACTGCAGTTCGAGCTGCCCGGGAATGACGTTGCCGACGCCGGTGCCGGCGTGAATATTGGAAACCTGGAACGAGGTCGGCGGGAATGCCTCGTTGCCTTCATCCCAAACCTCGACAGTCAATTCGGCCAACGCCGCGGCGAATGCATGGATCGGATTGCGCGCTTTTTCGGGATACGCGACGTGACCTTGCACACCGTTCACGCGCAGGTTGCCGCTGAGCGAACCGCGCCGTCCAACGCGAACGACATCACCGAGCTGTGTTTGCGACGACGGCTCGCCGACGACGCAAAAATCGATCGGCTGGCCGCGCCGGCGAAATTCCTCGACGACGCGTTTTACGCCGTCCTGCGACGGGCCTTCTTCATCGCTGGTCAACAGCAATGCCACTGTGCTGCGGTGATCGGGATGCAATCCAACAAAATTTTCCAGCGCCAGCGTCATCGCCGCGACGCCGGATTTCATGTCCGCCGCACCACGGCCGTATAGACGTCCATCGCGCACGGTCGGTGCGAACGGTGGTGACGTCCAGGCCGATACCGGCCCGCTCGGCACGACGTCGGTATGACCAAGCAGCACGAACACCGGGCTGCCGTCGCCATGTGTCGCCCAGAGGTTTTGCACGTCGCCGAATGGCAAGTACTCAATGCGAAATCCGCTGCGCGCGAGACGCTGCGCGAGCAACTCCTGGCAACCGGCGTCATCCGGCGTGACCGAGGCACGTCGGATCAGTTCGCAGGTGAGATCGAAAATTTCCGACACGTCGCGCCTTTATTTCTGCTTGAACATCTCGCCGAATTTTTTCGCCGTGAATCCGACATTCACGACATCGCCCTGCACCACCACGGGGCGTTTGATCAGCGCCGGAAATTCCTTGACCAGCGCCAGCCATTCGACATCCGACGGCGGTTCTTTCCTGGCCGCAGGAAGATCGCGCCAGGTGTAGCTCGCGCGATTGACGA
>JANXUW010000010.1 GCA_025351985.1 Pseudolysobacter sp. | reverse complement strand
GATGAAACGACGGTCGCCGTGGAAAACGTCCTTGACCTGACCATCGACAAACGTCAGCACGAGTTCGATGAACGCCTGGCCTTTGCCCGGAACGCCAGAAGTTGCCTTGCGTGCCTTCGACCAGAACCAGAGCAGGGTCAGGCCGCCGACCAGGATGCCGACCAGCATGGAATCGACATTGATCGACCAGAACGGCGTCGAGCCGAACTGCACCGTGTTGTGGGTCAGATGGTGCTGGATGTATTCAGTCAGGCCACCCGATTCTGCTTCGCTACTCACAAGAACTCCCAAAAATTCAATTGTCTTTGAAGCGAAAACCCGCCAAATTCGCCAATAACGCCGCGCTCAAACCGCATAGCGCCGGTAGCGGTGGCAATCGAAATTGCACGATTACCAGATAAATCCCGCCTATCACGACGAACCATTTCAAAACGGCTCCCGCGATCAAACGCGATAGCGCAAATCCTCCGCCTGCCTGAATCGCGCCGAACATGCGCAAGGCCAGCAGCGTATTGCCGATCACCGCCAGCGCGCCGCCGCACAGTGCCGCCAATGCAGAAGGCCATCCCTGCGCTAAAAACAGGAGCGCTGCAGCCAGACTGACACACGCCTGTATTACCAGTACGCGAGCGGCCAATCGTCGGCCGGCGGCAATGGAATTTTGCACGTGTTATCTATCCAGATGGGTTGCCGCACCTTGCACTGCGCTCAAAGCATCAGTTTCCGGTCGATCAAGCCGGCGAATTGTAGCAGCCGGGTGGAGCCTGCCGCAAGCCAAAGCCAGCGATAAAATCGGTGTCGCAATTGCTTTGGGTAGTGCCAGATATCATCGGGCCGCAGGCATATCTTCAGCCGTGGCGCGGATTCACGGCGTCAGTGCGAACCCGCATACCGACTGCCAAGCGCCGGCAAGTTGACCGGTGTAGGTGTGGCCACCGTTGAATTCGGTATAAAACACGGTGCTGCCGTCGACCCAGCCGTGCGCGAGCAACCGCGCGTGATCGGCTTGTGCGGGTGCGAGGTGCGGCGAATCCATCGTGCCGACATGCATATCCACGGGAACACGACGCGCTTGCGCTGCCAATAATTGATTGCACCCCGTGGAGCTGGTGCAGGCGAGTCCGAGTATTTCGGCGCTGTTTACCGAATACGCCGCCAAAACATCTGCCTTTACCACGCTGTTGTAGTTGTTTAGCACCAGATCGAAGGCGACATAACCTCCGGCGGAAAATCCCCAGAGATAGGTGCGCGATCGATCGATATTGTAGGCAGACAGCGCATCGGTGAAGGCAGTTGCGATGATGTCGTAGTCGGTTGGTCCTGCCGAAGGCGGCAGCGTCCAACTACCGGATGAATTTTCTCCTACGGGCGCAATCACGATGAACCCGTTCGCATCTGCAACGGCGCCCCAGTCGTAGCTGAATGATTTGCGCGGCGGTGTCGGCGTCGTTGTGCGACCCGGCGGCGCCGTGCAAGGCGATCAGCAAAGGCATCGCGCGTGCCGGGTTGTAGTTCGCGGGAATATGAATGTAATACGGTTCTGTCGCGTAACCGGCTACGGTGATATAGCGCGACGTATCCCCGGGATATCCGCCACCGCTGCCCAGCGATGGATTGTGCGGCACTGCGGTGGCGCTTTCGAAACCCTTAATGAAAATCGCATCCGGCTTCGCGCACACCCATGCGGGCAGTGCGACGCTGCTGACAGCGCCGACGTTCGCGGCCAGCACGATGAGGATCAATGCAAATACGCGGCATTTGGCGGATTTCATGCGGATCGCATTAGGCTGGTTTGAATGAAATCTGTGGAGCATCGAACAAGCTTACGCAGACCGGCAAATTTTGTGTAATGAAAATGTTCGGGGCCTGAGGTTTTCACGAATGCACAAGAATCTTGCGATCAGATCTGTGAAATTCGTGGGCCTCGAACGTCTGACGCAGTTGCAGCGAGGCATAATCCGCGTTTGATCCTCGCTCGGAATTCCCATGCGTATCGCTCATCTTTGCCTGTTGCTCGCGGCCTTGTTGCCGATCCTGTTTACCGCGATTGCCAAGATTATCGCGAGACGCCAGTTCAACAACTATAAGCCGCGTGATTTCCAGGCCAAGTTAAGCGGCGTTGCCTTGCGCGCGCATTGGGCGCAGCTGAATTCGTTCGAGGCATTTCCGCCATTTGCCGTTGCGGTACTGGTGGCAGAACACGTCGGCGCCGCACAAGGCCGCATCGATGCGCTTGCGCTGGCATTTATCGGATTTCGCGTGATTTACGGCGGTTGTTACCTCGCCAACTGGGCGGCATTGCGCAGCCTCGTATGGTTCGCCGGCATGGGATGCGTAGTCTGGTTGTTCGTGCTTGGTTTGTAAAGATCGTTACGAACGGCGTGCCGCACGATGTCGCCAAACTCCGAACGCAGAAAAGAAAATGGCCGGGCGACTTGCGTCACCCGGCCTAAAAAAACGCTGCGGAATATCGAAGGGGAGGGAGAAAGACCGCAGCGCCTTCCACGCAAGGCTATTTGCAAATTACTTCGCAGCTTTTTTCGCGGCGTCGTTAACCTGCTTGGTCACGGTGTTGACCTGCTTGGTGACCGTTTCGTTAGCCGACTCGAACGCGCCTTTGGCGAGCTGGGTCAAAGCTTCGGTGGTCTTCAGGGTCACGCCGAGAACTTCCTGGCCGTTGTTGTACAACTTCTCGGAATGTTCCTTGATCAGGTTTACGCCCTTCGGGAATGCATTCTTGAAACCTTCGACATCGTTCGACTCGGTAGCGGTCGTGAAGAATTCGGTGGTTGCCTGGACGCGGCCGTCAAGCGCTTTCAGGTTGAGATCGGTGATGCGCTCGAAACCCTCAAGAGCCAGCGTGTGGGCCTTGAACAAGGTGTCGGAAAATTGCTTGCTGGCGGCGATGAACTGCGAATTGAATTGCTGAAGCATGGTCGTATCCTCGGAATGGCTGGTGTGCATATCGTGGGATGGACTATAAACGAACTTTTGTTGCGATGCAACATATTTCGTAACCCCGGAGGATCAGCAGCCGGCCATAGCCTTTAGTATGGCCCGGTATCGTTAATGATTTGTTTCAATCGATGCGTGACGCACCGCACGAATTTCGGCTTGGTGCCGGATCAAGGGCCGTAATAGGTGCAGCCCGAAGTGCAGGTCTCGTGGATCACGATCTTGTGCAACAGCGGCAGTTGCGGTGCCAGGCGGGCAAAGATCCACGCCGCAAGATTTTCACTGGTCGGATTTTCCAGCCCGGCCACTTCGTTCAGGCAATGATGATCGATCTGCTCGAAGACCGGTGCAAACGCCAGCTTGATCTCGGCGAAATCCATCACCCAGCCGTAGTACGGATCGACATCTCCGCGCACATGCACCTCGATGCGAAACGAGTGCCCATGCATGCGCGCGCACTTGTGCCCGGCCGGAACATTCGGCAAGCGGTGCGCAGCTTCTATTTGAAAAATCTTGTAGAGATCCATGGCGGATTTTGATTTGGCGGATGTGTGTTGCGCCGAGCGTCAAGGGTAACCGAAAACCCGAATGGGATTGCTGCTGAAGCGGAGGAAGAAATGTCTTCAGTCCAATCATATCGGTCAAACCATTTCCTGATTAGCCCCGACATTCAGCCGCGTGTCGGATGATTTGAGATGGTGGCCGGCCAAGATGACTCAACGTCCTCTCGTGGAGTTACGTCGTGGAGATGAATACTTTCCACGGCCTGTCAGATGTCGTCATTCCGGGCCGCCGCAGGCGACTGCGTGTTTATCGGAAATGCGGCACAACCGTGTAGATCACGGCGGGGACAACGATGCTGTTTCATTCCTGCGAGGCCATTCAACCACGGCCCGCCTGCGGGCATCTTTGTGTTTTTATCTTTTGGGGGAATCTCGATGCGATCAACTTTTTTCTCGTAGCCGCAGTCGCCGCCGGGCTGGCGACAGCGAACGTCCATGCGCAAGAGCGCGTCAACGGCGCGATCCAGCAGCACGGACTCCTCGGACGGTCGATCGCGCCCGATGAGTTCCATATCGAGCACGCCAGCGAATTCAAGGGCGCGCAATAGGTCGCGATCTCGGTGTTCGATGTCGCGTTCCCGCACGAAAACCATTTCACCGCCTATACGCGCGGTCATAACTCATTGTTCAGCAGCGCGGCCAAGGCCTCGATGCGCACGACCATGACCGGCGTCGATCAGGCGACCCAGCAGCGCATCACCGACAAGGCCTATGCGCTGTTCGTCGCGCAACTGACCGAGGCAGGATACGAAGTAGTCGATCAGGCTACGGATGAGGGTTCCGGCGATTACACCGTCGCGGCTGACGCAGCGAAATTCGAGGTCGCTGCGGATGAAGTCGTGAGCATTGGCGTGCCGAAGCTGGTCGGCGCGATGGCCGCGTCGAAATGATCGACGCGTAAGCCATAAAACATCGCGCACCACTACGCGCAGCTACGAAGTAGTGATCTGCCTCGCCAGCGAGACTGATCGCTACGGCAGCCGACTGCAATTCGTCTACGACCTCAGTGGCAATCGCCTGGGTCGCAGCAATACGGCCGTGGCGCAGGCAAGCGGAACCAAAAACATTAAGCGACGCAACATCGTGATTCCCCATGAAGCGGGTGAACCGTTCGTCGGCCAACGATAGTCAGAGCCGAGTTGCAGTGGTTGCGCAGCGGCAAGAATATCTGTCCGTGTTGGCCTGGGTGCGAGCGCGTCGCAAAAGTTATTCGCGGTTGCGCCCGGGTTTAGGCGTTTTCTGCGTTCTCTTGAATAAAATCGTCAGGAGGCGACCATGTTTCGTCGCAAGAATGCCGTTGTTCAAAGTTCTGCCGTGGCATTGTGCCTGTGCGGTTTGTTGTTTTCTCCTCAGGTAATTCACGCCGCAACAACTGAAAAATGGGTGACATCGACGCAATTGACCGCGCCAACGTCTGCGGCCAGTTCACGGTTTGGTGAGGACGTATCGATGTCCGACAACTATCTGGTGGTGGATGCTCCAGCTGTTTCCTCCGGGGCGGGTCTATGTTTTCACGCGCAGCGGCAATGCCTGGATCCTGTCCGACACGCTGCAAGTCTTTTCTCCGCAGTCAGGCGCGCACTACGGCGCTGCCGTGTCCGTGTCCGGCGATAACTTGATCGTCGGCGCGCCCGATGAAGACACGACGGCGCTCGGCACAGGGTCGGCGTACTTTTACCGGCGTAATACGACGACGGGCCATTTTGTGGCCGCGTTCAGCACATCCTATGCGCAATCAGACGCACACTTCGGCTATTCGGTGGCCATCGGTGCGACGCAGGCTTTGATGGGTGCGCCGGGGGGCGGCGTCGGCGGTACGCCAGCGAATTCCGGAGCTGTTTTCACGTGGCAGTACGCGCAAAACGCATGGGCCGCGCTGCCGGTGGCCATTGCCCCCTCGACCGTTAGCGGCGCGGGTTTCGGCAGCAGTGTTGCGCTGTTCGATCCTTCGGGCGGAACGTCCGCGACGACTTTCGCGGCCGGTGCGCCGGGGTATGGCGCAACCGGCGCCAATCATCTTGGCGAAGTGTTCGTGTTCACGCTCGGCGCTGGGGGTGGGCGCAGAGCCAGCGTTTGCACGAACAGAGCGAAACCGCGGGTGATGGTTTCGGCACGTGCGTGGCGATCACTGCGGACCGTGTGTTCGGCGGCAGCATCGCGCGGGACAATCCGGGTGGTGCCACGATGTCGGGCTCGGTGACTTCGTTCTATGGCGGCCCGGGCAGTTTCGCCCGCGAGGACGAATTGTTTTCCGTTAGTGGAAGCAGCAATGCGCAGTTCGGGCAAAGTTTGTCTTTATATGTCGATGGCAACGCACCGCACCTGTTTGTTGGAGCGCCGTTCGCGAACCAGAGCGCAAGTGTCGCCGATAGCGGTGCGGCGTATATGTTCCTGCCTCAAGCCGCGCCCGGAGCGTGGATCCAGCAGGATCGTGTGTCGCTCGGCAGCGATGCGGTCGGATCCGATCATCTCGGTAGCTCCGTTTCGATGTTCGGCATGTATGTGGCTGCGGGAACACCGCTGCGCGAGGTAGGCACCAAAACCAATGCCGGTGTCGTCGAGATATTCACCAGGGACGCGATTTTTGCGGATGGCTTTCAATAGAGCTGTGCCGACGCTGCTTGAATCGCGGCAACATATCGCAACCAACACGGCGAGCTTGTCCGCGCTTCGAGCAAGCGCCGCGGGGGGGCGACGAAACTCGCGCCGAGGATGGTTGCCAAAGGTTTCACGAAGATGGTGGCTATAGGTGGACTCGAACCACCGACCTCAGCATTATGAGGACTTGCGTGAATCTATAGCTAGATGTACACAGCTTGCTACAAAATAATCATTTCAACATAGAAAAGCGTGTTGCATAGCTATTTCATCACAACATCGCCGTTATCGCCATGGGTGGGTCGATGTGACTATCGCGACC
>JANXUW010000721.1 GCA_025351985.1 Pseudolysobacter sp. | reverse complement strand
CCATGCGCCCAGGCGCTGGCCAGCGGGCGTGTGACATCGGTCACCAAGGTCTTGGCGCCGAGAGCCTCAATGAACGAAGTGGTCGCTCGTTGACGTGCCTCCCAGGTATTCGGGCGAAGACCCGGACCTTCCGTCATGGCGTAGGTGAGAAGCGCGCCTTCCAGTGTTTTGCCGATCGGTTTGGGACGGCTGGGTGGCACGGGTGCGGCCATCAGCGCGGAATGGCGTAGCAGGGTTTCCATCGCCTTTTGCGCCGCCGTCGCATCGGCCTGCGTTCCGTCTGTGCGCAAACGCGTGATCGCTCCGGTCACTGGGTCTGTCTGAAGCTCATACGGTCGCGTGTCGCCGCTTTCCAGCGCCCGGACCAGATCGGCAATCGGTGGGGGTGGCTTTTGCATCGCGTCGTCCCTGTTCCCTGCAAAGGCTTGAGCGTAACGCAGGGACAACGCGTAAGACCAGACACGGGCCACATTTCCGTCCCGTGTGCCGAGACTGCGGCGCAGCACCGTTGTGCCCAACGCGGCCTGAAATAACTTCGGCACGCGCATCTGGAAATAGAAGACACCGCTGGGTGTGCGCAACAAATGATGGGGCAATCGCATGGCTTTGTATCCGAGCCTGTGTGCGAGTGCAGAAATCAAAGGCAACAAAAAAGCCCTTGAAAATCAAGGGCTTAAGTGTGTTGGCTGGGGGACTAGGATTCGAACCTAGATTGACGGTGTCAGAGACCGTAGTCCTACCATTGGACGATCCCCCAAAAACAGAGGTCGAACGGGTATTAGCGCTTCGAGAACTGGGTGGCGCGACGAGCTTTGTGCAGGCCGACCTTCTTGCGCTCGACTTCGCGTGCATCGCGGGTCATGAAACCGGCTTTGCGTAGCGGAGATTTCAGCGTTTCATCGTATTCGACCAGCGCGCGCGACAGACCGAGACGGATCGCACCAGCCTGGCCGGAGTTGCCGCCGCCTTCTACCGTGGCGAGGATGTCGAACTTTTCGCCGAGCTTGGTCAGTTCCAGCGGCTGACGCACGATCATGCGTGCCGTTTCGCGACCGAAGAACTGATCCAGCGGCAAGCCGTTGACGATGATCGCGCCATTGCCCGGACGCAGGAACACGCGTGCGGCGGCGGATTTGCGACGGCCGGTGCCGTAGTTATTCTGTGTGATAGCCATCTTGATTCCTGCCGATTAAGCGATTTCCAGCGCCTGCGGCTGCTGGGCGATATGCGGATGGTCGGGGCCTTTGTAGACCTTGAGCTTGCGATACATTGCACGGCCCAGCGGGTTTTTCGGCAGCATGCCCTTGACCGCGATTTCGATCACGCGCTCAGGATGCTTGACCAGCAAATCCTTCAGTGCGATCGACTTGATGTTACCGATGTAGCCGGTGACATGATGGTAAATCTTGTCGTCCATCTTCTTGCCAGTTACGGCAATCTTTTCCGCGTTGACGACGACGAGATAATCGCCGGTATCGACGTGCGGGGTGTAGACCGGCTTGTGCTTGCCGCGCAAACGGCGCGCAAGCTCCGTGGCAAGACGGCCTAGCGTCTTGTCGGTGGCGTCGACGATGTACCAGTCGCGCTGCACGGATTCCGGCTTGGCGCTGATCGTGCTGCTTTTCATGGTGGAACCTTATGGCCGTGGGGCGTGGATCAAAGAGCGCGACAGGATAATGCAAGCCGCGAAGCCATGCAAGTGCAAACCCGCGATCCGGCGCTAAACGAGTGGGCCGACAATGATAGCATGAGTCATGGCCCTTACCTCTACCCCTGCATCAAAAATCGCCAACAGCACGCGACAGCAGATTCTGCAGCGGGCCGATCAGTGCGTGATGTGCGGCCTGTGCATCCCGCAGTGTCCCACGTATCGAATCGGGCGGCAGGAAAACGAATCACCGCGAGGTCGCATCGCACTGGCGCGAGGCCTGGCCTCGGGCGAGCTGCAACCGACGCCGACCTTGCTCGGCCACCTCGATCATTGCCTCGGCTGCATGAGTTGCGAAAACGCGTGTCCGTCGGAGGTCGACTATGCCGGCCTGCTGCTGGCGACGCGCGAATTACAACGCGATATTCAGCCGCTGAGCTGGGCTCGACGATTGTTGCTGGGCGTGCTCGCGCGACGCAGCAGACTGAATCTTGCGCTGCGGCTCGGTCGTATTCCGGGCGCACTCGCTATCTTGCGCAGTCGCATCGGCCAGGCATTTTTCAAGCGTGCCGGAATCGCCGCACTCGCGCGGGAGTTGCCGCCGTTGCCCACGCCACGCACGTGGCCCGAGATTGTATCGCCGGCTTTTCAGTCGCGCGGACGCGTCGGTCTCTTCCTAGGTTGCGTCGCGTCGGCCTTCGACCAGGATACGCATGCAGCGAGCATCACACTGCTGACGGCGCTGGGTTATGACGTGATCATGCCGGGCGCGCAAGGTTGCTGCGGCGCGCTGGCGCGGCACGCGGGTTTGACTAACGACGACTCGGCAACACGACAGGCGTTTCTCGATACCGGCGTCGACACCGTGCTGGTTTCGGCCTCGGGGTGTTTCGGCAGTTTGCGCGATTCGGTCTTCGCCGATGGCAAGGTGCGTGTACGCGAAATCCACGAATTCATCGCGAGCGATAGCGAACTCGATCGCCTGCGATTCAAAGCGCTGCCGCAAATCGCCGCGCTGCATACGCCATGCACGCAGGTCAATGTGGCCAGGGGACAGCACGCGATTGCCGCCATGCTTGCGCGCATTCCCGCGTTGCGCGTGATGCCGCTGCCGAGCGAGCCACGCTGTTGCGGCGCCGCCGGCAGTTATTTCCTCGAACAGCCGCAGATCGCCGGGCCGCTGCGCGATGAGAAACTGCAACAGACGCTGGCGCTCGTACCGGACCTCCTGCTCACAAGCAATATCGGCTGCCGCATTTATCTCGGCAACGGTTTGCGCCAACAAGGCGAAACGCTGCCGGTGCGACATCCGCTGAGCTTGCTGGCGCAACAACTCGATGTTTGAAAAGTATTGCGCAGACTTGATTGCACATGGCGGCGCGCCTACATTGAGCTTCAATCACATCCTCGCGAATCGACCATGCTGACACGTCATCTTTCCCGCCTCGATCGTCTTATCGTCGAAACCGAACGCGCGCTCGCGACGTCGCTCGGCGCCAAGCCTGAAGCGACGCGACTATCGCCTGCGACCGCTTTGCCGCAAGTGGAACTCAGCGCGACCGAACAGCAGCACGCCGCTGGCTTGATGCGCATCAATCACACCGGCGAAGTCTGCGCGCAGGCGCTGTATTTCGGCCAGGCCGCGACTGCGCGCGATCCACATATCCGCTCGCACCTGCTCGCCGCCGCGGCCGAAGAAACCGACCATCTGGCGTGGTGCGGCGAGCGCCTCGATGAACTCGCGAGCCGCCCCAGCCTGCTCAATCCGTTGTGGTACGCGGGAAGTTTTGCGCTCGGCGCGATGGCGGGATTGATCGGCGATCGCGTGAGCTTGGGATTCGTCGTGGAAACCGAACGCCAGGTCGAAGCGCATCTCGGCCAACACTTGAAAGTGCTGCCGGCGCAGGACACACGCAGCCGCGCGATCGTGGCGCAGATGCAGAGCGAGGAAGCCGCGCACGGACTGGCCGCAAAAAATGCCGGCGCACGCGAATTGCCGGCGCCGATACCGAGCCTGATGCGCATCGCATCGGCAGTCATGAAAGCCGTGGCGTATCGCATCTGATAGCGCCACAAAGCATTACGCCGACACGACGTCGGCGTAATGGAATGACGACGCAGGCAAAATTTCAGGTCAGATTGCGACCATGAAACAGCTCTTCGATTTCGCGCTTGAGCTGGGTTTCGATGCGCTGGCGTTCCTTGAATGACAGGTCGCTGGCGTTGGCCTCGAACAGATAGGTATCGAGGTCGAAGTCCTTGATGTGCATCTTGGTGTGGAAAATATTTTCCTGATACACGTTGACGTCGAACATTTCGTATTTGGTACGAATGTGCTTGGCCAGATATTCCTGGATCGAGTTGATACGGTGATCGATGAAGTGCTTCTTGCCCTTCACGTCGCGCGTGAATCCACGCACGCGGTAATCCGCGATCACGATATCCGACTCGAAACTGTCGATCAGATAATTCAGCGCCTTCAGCGGAGAAATCACGCCGCAGGTAGCCACGTCGATATCCGCACGGAAGGTCGAGATGCCGTTGAACGGATGGCTCTCGGGATACGTGTGCACGGTGATGTGGCTTTTATCCAGATGCGCAACCACGCTTGCATCGCCGTCGCCGTTGGCATCGTGATGCTCGCGCATCGCGTCGCTGATCGCATCGCGACCGGCATCGCGCTTGTCGATGACGGGTTCCTCGGAGATCAGGATCGTCACGCTCGCGCCCTGCGGATCGTAATCCTGGCGCGCGACATTGAGGATATTCGCACCGATGATGTCTGCCACATCCGTGAGGATCTGGGTCAGGCGTTCAGCGTTGTAGGCCTCATCGATGTAATCGATGTAGCGATCGCGCTGCTCGGACGTCACCGCGTAGCACAGGTCGTAGATATTGAAGCTCAGCGCCTTGGTCAGGTTGTTGAAACCCTGCAAACGCAAACGGGGAAGTGGTTTGACCACCGCAGATACCTCACTTTGATCGGTGGAGACGGGAGCGGATTATGGGGCAAGTCATGTGACGTGAAAACTACAATCTTTCGCGCCGGCCAAACACGGTGACTTCACACCCATGGCGCAAAGCATTTTTTGTTGGTTAGAATGCGGCTCCGCTAGGGGGGCGCGGCAGCGCTTAGAACTGCTGCTCGGGCACGCGGAATCCGCACATCATCCAACCAGGACGATCTATGGCAGACATGCGGTATACGCTGCACCAGAACATGAATCGCGTTCAGGCGCCCGCCTTCCTGACCGCCGAAGGCAACGACATGGAACGTTTCCTGTCGTTCTGTCATCGCCGCCGCTACCCGAACAAGACGCTGATCATTCGTCCGGGCGACTCGGCGCATATCCTGTACTACATCATCGATGGCTCGCTGACCGTCTCGTCGGAAGACGATCAGGGCCGCGAGTTGATCCTGGCGTATCTGAATCGTGGCGAGTTCATCGGCGAGATGGGCCTGTTCGTCGAAGTGCCGCGCCGCGAAGTGATGGTGCGCACACGCAACGCCTGCGATCTTGCGGAAATCAGCTACGAACGCCTGTTCCAGTTGTTCGAAGGCCCGCTGCGCGAAGAGTGTCCGAAAATCCTGTTCGCGATCGGCGCGCAACTGACCAATCGTGTGTTGCAGACCAGCCGCAAGGTCAGCCGCCTCGCGTTCATGGATGTCACCAACCGCGTCGCGAAAACCCTGCTCGACCTGTGCGAAGAACCCGACGCGATGACGCATCCCTCGGGCACACAACTGCGCATCTCGCGGCAGGAAATCAGCCGTATCGTCGGCTGCTCGCGCGAAATGGTCGGTCGTGTGCTCAAGCAGCTCGAAGAGCAAGGCATGATCACGGCGAAAGGCAAAACCATCGTGCTGCTCGGTACACGTTGAGCATATCGAAAAAGGAAAATTGCGGTGCCGTGGCTTGATGCGCGGCGCCAGGGAACCTCTGATTAACCGTAGCGAGCGAAGAGAATTTGCGCGTCGCCGGAGCGCAGGAACCGGAGTGTACATATGAGTACATGAGGATGACTCGCCGCATCCGCGACTCGCCCTGCGGGTCATTCGCTGCGCGAATGTTCGCTTCAGCATCCTGCCTTCGCAGTCCGAGCACCGCCGGCGCGCAAATTATCGAGCGCAGTAGGTTAATCAGA
>JANXUW010000711.1 GCA_025351985.1 Pseudolysobacter sp. | reverse complement strand
CGTCGCCAGGCGTGAGCGAGCCGGAAGACGCGAACACCACATAACGACCGTCCGCGCTCAGTGCCGGCGACATCACATAAAATTCGTTCGGTGTGGTGTCCTCGCTGCCATCGCTGCGCAGCGAGGCGCGCACGAGTACGCCGGTGGCCATGTCTTTGACGAACACATCGCGCACCTGATTGGTATCGCCTTCAACGAGATTGCTGGCGAGTGAGGTGAAAGCGACGTAGCGCCCATTCGCGCTGATCGCCGGGTCGGCGCTCGCGCCATTCGCCTGCGCGCCGAACGTGCTGGTGCTGGCGCGACGAATACTGCCGGACTGCATATCGCGCACAAAAATATCGGTCACACCGTTTGTGTCGCCATCGACGAGTTGATCGGCGCTCGATGCAAACACCACGTAACGACCGTCGGAACTCATCGCCACCGACGATCCGGACGATGCGCCATCGCTGTCGGCATAGGCTGCGCGCGCCGCCGACAACAGCTGCGGATACGAATCGGCAATGACGTTCTGAGTCACGGACGCCGATGTCATCGCTGCGTAATGACTATCGCCCGGCCAGGTTGCGCTCACGCTGCGCAGGCCGACATTACTGCCGCTCCACAGGCATTCGTTCGCCGGCAGCACGATCTGGCATTGATCCACGCCATCGCTGACGGTAACCGTGCCGGTAGGCGCCGGCGCGCCGAGAAATGCAGAGATGTCCAAACCGATCGTCACGCTCACACCCTGATGCAATCGGCTGACGTTCGGATTATTGCGCGCGATGGCAAAGCTGCCCGTCGCCATCGCGGTCGACGCCGTGCTCGCAGCCCACAGACCTTGCGCCGCGAAATTCGCGCTGAGCGTTTTTGTCCCCGCACGCAGCGACGCCAACATACACGCACCGATCTCACCCGCAGCGCCGGCGAGCACAATGCTGCATGTTGCAGTCAACGGATCGCCCGCCGGGCCGTCGAGAACGGTGATCACGCCGGACGGAAAACCGCCGAGCGCCGGCGATTCGGCAACACCGATCTGTACCGTAATCGGCGTCAGTGTCGCGGCAGGATCTGGCGTGTGGCTCACGATCGTCGTGGTTGTGGCGCGTGCGGCATTCACCTGCACGCTGAGCGGCGCCTGCGCCGCAGCGATTGCGGCATCACCGGAATAACACAGGCTCAGCGACTTCGCGCCCGCACTGGCAAATGTGATCGTGCATTGCTTGGCAGGCAATATCGCCGAGCAGACTTCCGCATTCGGCGCGGGCGTAGCGCAGTCGCTGACTTCCTTCACCGTGACCGTGCCGGCTGCTGCGGCCGGCAATGCGCCGCCGCCCGGCGCCAACGTCCACTGGATGTTCACCGGCGCGCCGATGGCCGCCGGATTCGGTGTTGCACTTGCCGTCGCAAATGTCACGGTTCCGTTCACCACATGCGTGACGCTTGCGCTGCCACCGTCGAAGCCGGCGTAAGCGAAATAATCGGCCGTGATCGTGCGTGTGCCCGCGCGCAATGGTGTGAGCTGACACTGACCGGTTTCGCCGTTCGTGCCGGCCAGTGTGATCGAACAATAGGCCGTGGCCGGATCGTTGCGCGGACCATCGCGCACTTCGACCACGCCCTGCGGATAACCGGCAAGTATGCTGTCCGCGGCCTTGCTTACCTGCAACTGCACGTTGACCGGTTGCTGCTGCAGGCTCGGCTCGGGTGATACCGCGGTGATCGCAACGTGCGTATTCGGCCCGCTGCTGAAATACCAGTTCACGTTCGGATTAACGACGGTGCGCGCGTAATACACACTCCAGTGCGTGCTGCCGCCAAACATCTGGAATGCACCGACCGTTGTCGTCGCCAGCGCCGAGCTCGTGTCGAAACGCACCGCAATCTCGCAGGGCCAGCCCTGCGGGTCGATCTGACGGCCGCTGTAGACCAGCGACATGCGGTAGTCGTCCGCCGTACCGGCAATGCCGTCGACACCCGATTGCGCCAGGCGCAGCGTCGCCACATCGTCGTGCGCGAGATGCCGCTGCGATTCGCCGAGACGCGCACCTTGATGCACGATTGCCTCGACATCAACATAACCCAGCGCTGCCATCACATACCGATCCGCATTCGCGGCAAAGCTGTGGCCGGCGGGAAGATAATCGAGCGGTCGCGCCATCGTCGTGGTGTCGATCACGTCGGGCAGCACGCCGGGATTGTTCACATACCGCTGATACCAGTGCAGGTTCACATCATCGCCGCGGCTATCGTCGGCCGAACCGTAAATGCCATCGCTGCCGGGATTGACATCGTAAACATGGTTGGCACCGAACGTGGTCTTGGTCGCCTGATTTTGCGGTGATGGCAGCGCCGATTCGACGGCGAGATTCGGATGCGCGAGACCGAGCGAATGCAGCATCTCGTGCAGCAGCACCGATTCGAAATCGAGCTGATCCGCGCCAACTTCCGACTCGCTATCGAAACCGAAATTGTGATCCGGCAGCGAGCGGAAACGATTCAGCGTCGCGATCGCCTTGATCAGCGCGGGTTCGGCCTGAATCGCCATCGCCGCATTGGCCTGGATATCGAGGCAAACGCGGATCGGCTCCAGATTGCCGCCGACGCCGTTGTAGCCGAGCGGATGCACGATGAGGTCGGGATTGCCCTGATCGCTGAACTCGAACGCGCCAGCGTGCGCGAGGCAGGTGAGCATCGTGCAGCCGACAATGATTGCGATCTTGCGCCACACGCGATTCATGGCGCACCCGCTGAAATCTGCACTGCGTCGCTACGCGTCGCGAGCGCTTGCAATGACGCCGCGACCTTGTCGAACGCCTGCAACGCGGCGACATCAGGATACGCCTGCGCATAACCGGACAAGCCAACCCAGCGCGCGCTGCGCGCGACGCCGGCATCGTTCCAGCTCAGCTCGTAGCTGTCGCCATCCATGACCGCAAGACGTTGCGGCTGACCCGCGAATTGCGGCTTGAGTGCGGCTTGTGCCGCGCCTTGCGGATGTTGTTTGGCGTCGATCGCGGCACGCACCTGGCGCTCGTCGAAACCGCGCAAGGCATCATTCGCAACCTGTGTGCGCAATGCCGCGATTTCGTCGGCACGCAAACCCAGTCGATAGTCGCCGGATGCACGCAGGAACTTCGGACGATGCAGGTCGGTGCAGCCGTCGCTGTGGATACGCACGATCGTGGTGCGATCCGCTGCGGAACTCATCGCGCCCGCGCTAATGCGCAGCGTGAGCCACGGCGTTGCTTGTGACGTGCACGGCGCGACAGCCGCGGCGCTGACCAGCATCGGCAACACGAAAAATAAAATGCCGGCGAACAGACACCAGCGCATGCAGCAGGATGTATGGATGAACATGGTTTTCCCCTGTGCCAGTTGCTATTGCGATCATTCAAAACTGCTGCGAAAAATCCCGACCGTATCCGGGCCATCGCTCGCCGCACCGTTGCCCGCGTGCGTGTTGCTGTAACCCGTCGGCAGCGTGACCGTCGCGGTATTGCTGACCGGTGTTTCCGGCAGCGGCGTGAGTAATCCACTGAGCAAAAAGCTCACGCTTGCGCCGGCTGGCAGATCGACCAGCGCATCGAGATCACCGCTGCCGCTGCTGGCGCAACTGCCACCGCCCTGGCCGCTGCAGATCCACGCCGTCGCGCTGAACTGTGTGCCAAGCGCATCGAGCACATGCACGCCGCTGATGCCGCTTGTGCCGACATTGTTCACGTCGATCAGATAACTGATGCTCTTGCCGCCCTGAAGAAAATCCGCGCCGTCATCGACGCTGATCGCAATGTTGGCGACGATGATCGGCGTCACCGCGCCGGATGCCGGCGACGCAGGGCCGTTGCCGACATCGTTGATCGCGTAAACCGTGCAGCTCACGGGCACGCCGTTGCTCAGGCCCGAGACGACTACCGGCGATGCCGATGCGAATCCGCTTTGCACCCCGCAACTGGCGATGTAGCCGATGATCGCACTGCCGCCAGTGTCGGTCGGCGCGGCAAATATCACGGTCACGCGCGCATTGCCCGGCGTGGCGACAACCGCGGTTGGCGCGCCAGGCACGGTCGCTGGCGTGACCGTGTTCGATGCGGATGAAGTGAGGCTGCTGCCGACTTCGTTAGTCGCAACTGCCGTGCAATTGACCGGCGTGCCGTTGCTCAATCCGGTGACAAGCAGCGGCGATCCCGTGCCCGACGTCGACTGACCCGCACACGTCGCGGTATACCCGCTCACGGCCGCGCCGCCGTTGCCCGCGCCCGCGCTGAACGCGACGCTAACCTGCGCATTGCCGCGCGTCGCGACGAGATTCACCGGCGCATCCGGCACGGTCGCCGGTATGACGCTGTTCGACGGCGCCGACGCCGCGCTGTTGCCGATCGTATTGTTCGCGATCACGCTGCATGTCACCGCCACGCCGTTGGTCAGTCCACCGACCACGATCGGTGCGGCGATACCCGACATCGCTTGACTGCCGCACGTCGCGGTGAATCCGCTCACCGCCGCGCCACCATTGCTCACGCCCGCGCTGAAACTTACGCTGACTTGCGCATTGCCGCGTGTTGCGCTCACGGCGAGCGGCGCATCGGGAATGGTCGCTGGTGTCACCGCGTTCGACGGTGCCGAAGCCGCACCATCGCCGAGTGCGTTGGTCGCGATCACGCTGCACGTCACCGACACGCCATTGCTCAGGCCACCGACCACGATCAGCGATGTCGTTCCATCCGCGCTGCGAGTGCCGCAGACAACATGGAAATTGCTGATCGGCAACCCTTCGTTGCTGCCCGGCGTGAACGCCACACTGACCTGGGTATTGCCGCGCGTCGCGACCACGGCGGTCGGTGCATCCGGCACCGACGCGGGTATCACGCTGTTCGATGGCGCCGACGCCGGACCATCGCCGATGACATTCGTCGCCACCACGGTGCAGGTCACGGCGGTGCCGTTGCTCAGGCCGGTGACGACAATCGGCGATGCAGCACCGTTGACACGCTGTGAGCCACAAGTCGCACCGTAACTCGTGATCGGCGATCCGCCATCGTAGCCCGCTGGCGTGAAGGTCACGCTGACCTGCGCATTGCCGCGTGTCGCCACCGCGTTGCTTGGCGCCGCAGGCAATACGGCCATCGGTGTCACCGCGTTCGACGGTGCCGACGGCACGCTGTCGCCGAGCGAATTGGTCGCCACCGCCGTGCAGGTAACGCTCGTACCGTTGGTCAATCCAGTGACGACGATCGGCGAGGTTGTTCCGGTTGCGCTCTGCGAGCCACACGTAACCGTGTAGTGCAGGATCGTGCCGCCAGGCGCGGCGGGCGGATCGAAACTGACGCCGACCTGGCCGATGCCGGCCGTGGCAACGCGGTTGCGCGGCGCACTCGGCAAGCTCGTCGCCGGCGGTGGGCCTTTGGCGACGAAGTGGCCGAAGGTCTGCGGCCCGTTCCCGACCGGAATTGTCGCGATCACGGTATTGGTCGCCACATCCACCGCCGAGACCGTGGCGGCATAAGCGTTGGTCACATACAGACGACTGCCATCGCCGCTGAGATCAAGGCCATACGGTCCAGCGCCGACGCCGATCGGCGTGAGGCCGAATGTCGCCGTGTTGACATTGTATACATTGCCACTATTGGTCGTGGTGTAGATGCGCGTGCCGGCACTGTTGAGTGTCAGCGCGACCGGCGGCGACGGCAACGAATAATAATTCGGCGACGCATGTCCGGTCAGATCGAGGATATCGATGCGGTTGTCGCCGTTGGCGACGACGTAGGCGTAGTGATCGGTCGGATCGATCGACACGTCGATCGCATTGAAGCCGGTGCCGATACTTGCCAATTGCGCGTTCGTCGCGGTATCGATCACGCGCAGCGTGGAGCCGGAATTGCTGACGATGTAGGCGCGCGAGCCATCGTGCTTGAACGCGATTCCGATCGGCCGCGACATGCCGGTGACGGTGCCGGTGATCGTGTTCGACGCGAGATTCAGCCGTTGCACGATGCCGCCGTTGAAGCAGCTCACCCAGACCTCGCTGCCGTCCGGTGTGAGCGTGACCCAGGCCGGATTGGTGCAGACGTTGGTGAGCGTCGTGGTTACGGTATTGTTGGTCGCATCGATGATGCTGATGCTGTTGTCGTTGAAGTTGGCGACGTACACACGAGCGTTGTCGTGCGACACCGTCGCGCTGTACGGATTGTTGCCCACCGGCACCGTCGCGACCACGGTATTGCTGGCTATATCGATCACCGAAACCGTCGCATCGGTGCGGTTGGTGACGTAGGCGAACGGCGCGGCACTGGCCGGTGCGCCGGTGAGAATGGCCAGACAGGAGAGCATCGCGCAGGCGACGACAGTGCGTGCGAATCCGCTCGCCACGCGCTGCGCGCTTTGCGAAATAGTTATGGATCGGCGGTACTGAAAACCGGAACAGAACACCATCGCAAGCTCCGCAAGTGCCGGCCAAAAACAGGCCCGTAATCACTTATCGGTTTTTTGCGCAGCGAACTGTCACGAGCGGGCGGATTTTTTTCGGCGGCAGGTCTCGCACCGCGATGACCGCGCCGTGCATCCGTAACTGTGAAGCGCGTCCACGCATGCCTGGCGCGATGCTGCTAAAGTCCGCCACGGGGGATAAGCGAAACACCACGCGGAGTGATGCCATGCGCGTTATCCTGTTTGTGATTCCGGGTTTTCTGGCGACCGCCGCATTGCATGCCGCGTCGCTGACGATCTACGACAATGCGCTGCAAAACGGGTTTGCCGACAACTACAGTTGGGCCGCCAGCTACAGCTTCAGCAACACCAGTCCGGTGCACGGCGCTAGCGGCAATTCGATCAGCATGAAACCCGACAACTGGGGCGGCGTGCGTGTGAAGTCGACCTCGTTGTTCGCATTTCCCGATTACCAGAACCTGACGTTCTGGGTGAATGGCGGCAGCGGCAATGGCCAGTCGATCACGCTGTATCTGACGCGCAGCGGCGTCACCGTCGGATCATTCGATATCGGCAGCAATACCAGCGGCGGCATCGTCGCCAATACCTGGCATCAGACCACGATCGATTTCGATGCGGTGCATCTCACGTATGGCGCCTTCGACGGTTTTACGCTGCAGTCGAACAACAGCGCCAGTGCGACGCAACCGACCGTGTATTTCGATGACTTCGTCTGCAATCAGCGCAACACCGCGGTGGCAGTGGGTGCGACCGTCAACGTGAGCGTGGACACTAATCTTGAAGTGCATGCGATCAGTCCGCTGATCTTCGGGGTCAGCGCCGGCGATGCCACGCGCAACCAGCAGATGGGCTACACGCTGCAGCGCTGGGGCGGAAATTCGGTCACGCGCTACAACTGGCAGG
>JANXUW010000628.1 GCA_025351985.1 Pseudolysobacter sp. | reverse complement strand
GGCAGTTGCGAAACGTCGTACAGTTTCATGCGCTGGTATGCGGTGGTCAGCGGCTCGCCAGGGCCGACCGCAACGGTGTCGCGCTGCGAATACGGACGCAGGATCAGGTCACGCAGATCGCCGTAACTCTCGCGCTCGATGAAGCCGTTGTCGAGCATCCAGTAGTCGTTGTACATCTTCGACAGATACTTGTTGCCGGTGTCGCAGACGAACATCAGCACGCGTTTTGGCGTGGTCTGTTCGCGGCAATATTTCAGCGCGGCGGCGAGCAAGGTTCCCGACGAAGATCCACCGAGAATCCCCTCCTTCGCCAGCAGCTCGCGACCGGCGAGGAAACTTTCCTTGTCGGTGATCGCGTAGGCTTTTTTCACGCGCGTGAAATCGCTGATCGGCGGCAGGAAATCCTCGCCGATGCCTTCGACCATCCAGCTCGCGGACTTGGTCGAAAGCGTGCCTTCGTTGATGTATTGCGTAAGGATCGAACCGACCGGATCGGCCAGAATCAATTCCACATTCGGTGCGTGTTCGGCGAAACAACGCGACAGTCCGCTCATCGTGCCGCTCGATCCGCAACCGAATACGATCGCATCAAGCTTGCCATCCATCTGCGCGAGAATTTCCGGTCCGGTCACTTGCTCGTGCGCGCGCGGATTGTCGGGGTTGCCGAACTGGTTGATGAAGTACGCGCCGGGCGTCTCGCGCGCGATGCGTTCGGCCAGATCCTGGTAATACTGCGGATGGCCTTTGGCGACATCCGAACGCGTCAGCACGACTTCGGCGCCCATCGCCTTGAGGTTGAAAATCTTCTCGCGACTCATCTTGTCGGGCACGACCAAAATCAGTTTGTAGCCTTTCTGCTGCGCGACCAGCGCGAGCCCGATACCGGTATTGCCGGCGGTGCCCTCGACCAGCGTATCGCCCGGCTTGATCTTGCCTGCCGCTTCGGCGCCGCCGATCATCGACATGCCGATGCGATCCTTGATCGAGCCGCCCGGATTATTGTTTTCGAGCTTGAAAAACAGCTCGCACAATCCGGTGTCCAACTGCTGTGCCTGCACGATCGGCGTGTTGCCGATCAGTTCGAGTACGCTTTGATGAATAGTCATGCGAATTCCGGCGCGTGCCACACACCTGCGCCGCTCGCGATCGCGGCGACGTGGCGGGTCTGGCGTTGAATAGTGTGCGGCATGATACCTGAGCGCGGCGGCACGTTGGCGTACGCGCGCAAAAGCGTGGATCGACACGCGCTAACGCAATCGCCCGCTACGGCCTCATTCTGTGTCCGGTCGCACTCCAGCAAATATTCGTCATGCGATGAAAATTCGCGAATTGTCGTTCGAACGACACGCTCGTATCGGCAAGATCAGATCGGTCGGTACAACGCCCACAGATTCAACAGGCGTTGCTTGGCGATGAGCTTCTCTTTCTTCATGTTGTGCAGCGTCGTATCGTCGATCGGCAGCACGCCGAGATCGGCGTCACGAGCCTTTGTGTCCAGATCCTTGTGGCGATGATATAGCGTGCGAAATTCGGTATTGCTCTTCATCAACGGTTCGATTTCGGTCTGTTGATCTTCAAACATTGCTGAATCCCTCTGTTTACAGATAGTGCGTAACCGTCAGGCACACCCATGCACTGCGCAATTCGCACGCGCATCGCGTGGCGTCAAAATTGTTTTCGAACAACCGGAATCGCGGCGGATCATGCGTTCGATCCGCACCCTGCTCAGCCATTGCGGCGAGTGGTTTTCTTGCAGTTTCGCTGGTTCGCTCATGGACTCGTTTCGGATCGCGGCAACAGGATCAAACCCCGCGCCAGCATGAACCTACTCTGTTGTCCGCGTGCTCGCAAGCGCTTGCCGCCGCACAACAATATTTTTACGAAACAGTCGCTTGGACACAGCTTAAGCGCGGAATAAAAGCGTTATTGTCATCCAGCGGTGAAAGATCGGGACGATCCTTCACCGCTCTCAAGCAATTTTCAGCCACCGGCATTTACGGCAATCACCAATACGCGACGATTCTGCGCACGATGCTCATCGCTATCGTTCGCCACCAGCGGCTGTTCGGCACCCAAACCGAACACACTGATGCGCGCCGCCGCGACCCCCGCGCCGATCAATGCATCGCGCACCGATTCGGCGCGCTTTTGTGCGACGGACGCTGCCGTCTTGTTATCGACATAACCTTCGATACGAATCGACTTGCCGGCATTCTGATTGGCGAACTGCACGAGTTTCTGCAAGTGCTTTTTCGCATCGGGCTTGAGTCCGCCGCCGCTGAAAGCGAGATCATCCAGCCGCACTTGCGGGCCACGCGCTCCCTGCGTGACCAACAGGTTGTCCAGGCGCGAACGCATCAAGGCCAGTTCGAGCTCGGCCTCCTTGCGTCCTGCCGTGGATTCGGTGTCCTTGGCCTTGGCAACGCGTTTGGCCTGATCGACTTCCTGACGCGATGCTTCGGCCTCTTGCGCGCTCGCCTCGACCTCGGCACGCAAGCGATCCGCTTCTTCGGCCTGGGCCAGCCCCATGATGCGTTGTTTTTCGGCATCCATTCGCGCCGTAGCAGCTTCGCGCTGACTGGCTTGCAGCATGATCTTGTCGTGCTCATGCTCGAGCTGGGTGAGCTTGGTCTGCTCGGCTTGGGTCTGCGCGGCAACACTCGCGATATCGATGCGTCGTTCGGCGATGTAGATCAGGTGATTGCGGGTTTTTGCATCGCCACCGAGCAGCAGGGCATCTACCGCCTGGCGCGCCAGGGTCTGCTCGGCCGGAGCGAACTGGCCCAGCGTTGGATCGTTGTGCAATTCGTCCAGACTGGCGCGCAGCCGCTGGTAATCGAGGTCGGTCTTGGCGGCAGACGCCATCGCGCCGAAGCCAAGATTCAGGCTCAGCAAACTCAAACAGGCAAGGTGGCGTGGGGTGAACAATTTCATTGTTGTGGCGCCTCCTCGGTGGTGGTCGGCGCCAGCAGATCCTCGCGCAAATGGGTGTTTTCGCGACTGCGCGCCTCGACTTGCTCGCGCACCTTGGCTAATCGCACCTTGGTTCGCGCGAGATCGCTGGTGACGCTGGATTCCTCCGCAACGCGTTGAGCGGCAACAAAATCATGCTTGTCCATCGCGATTCGCGCCTGATTCAAACGCTCCTCGGCAAAGCGTATTTCCAGCGGCGCATAGGTCGCGGCACCGGCGGCTCGCGCCGACTGCAATGCGCGCGCAGCGTTGTCCATGTCGGTGATTGGCGGCTTGGTCTGCTCGCATGCGACCAAAGTCAGCAGCAGAAATGTGCAGCAGGGGTAGAGTATTTTTTTCACAGGTGGCATATGCTTCATGGCGTCGGCACAGGGGGTGCCAACATGGCGGTATTGTCCGAACCTGCGGCGGCCTTGGCAATGGCGCACTGGCGTAAGGATATTTCCGGTCTCATGAGGTACTCCCGATCCTGCCGTCGTCTGCAATGGTGAGAATGATGGATATTGGGTATTTCCTCAAGTTAATGGCCGACAAAGGCGCATCCGACCTGTTTCTGACCACCGGCGCGCCGGTCGGCATGAAGGTCGAGGGCAAGCACTTTCCTCTCGGCAATACCGGCCTGCCGAACGGCATGGTCAAGAAAATCGCCTACGCGTTGATGGATGAAGGCCAGGTGCCGATCTTCGAGCGCGAGCTCGAACTTAACCTCGCCATCGCGCTGAAAGATATCGGCCGCTTCCGCGTCAACGTGTTCAAACAGCGTGGCGAAGTCGGCATGGTCATTCGCGCGATCAAGAGCGACGTACCGACGGTCGACGCCTTGCGCCTGCCGGCGCTGTTCAAGAAGTTGATTCTGGAACCGCGCGGCCTGATCCTCGTCGTCGGCGCGACCGGCTCGGGCAAATCCACCACGCTCGCGGCGATGCTCGATCATCGCAACGAAAACGTCGCCGGACATATCCTCACGATCGAGGATCCGATCGAATACCTGCATCGCCACAAGAAATCCATCGTCAACCAGCGCGAGGTCGGCTTCGATACGCACAGCTATCACACCGCGCTGAAGAACGCGATGCGCGAGGCGCCGGACGTGATCATGATCGGCGAAATCCGCGACACCGAAACGATGGAAGCGGCGATTTCGTTTTCCGAAACGGGTCATTTGTGTCTGGCGACATTGCATTCGAACAACGCCGATCAAACACTCGATCGCATTCTCAACTTCTTCCCGGAATCGGCGCATCGCAACGTGCTGATGAACCTGTCGCTGAACCTCCGTGCGGTGCTGTCGCAACGTCTGGTAACGGGTCTCGATGGACGTCGCATCCCGGCGGCGGAAGTGCTGCTGAACTCGCCGTTGATCCGCGACATGATTCGCCGCGGCCAAGTGCACGAGATCAAGGATGCGATGGACCGCAGTTTGTCCGAAGGCATGCAGACCTTCGATCAGGCGTTGTACACGCTCTACAAAACGGGTCGCATCAGCCACGACGAGGCGCTCAATCACGCCGACTCACGCGACGGTCTGGCGTTGAAAATCCGCCTCGCCGCCGACAGCGGTTCGACCGTGCAGGATCCGTACGACGTCACGAGTTACTGATGGCAAATCGGCGCGCAGATCGCAAACTGCGCGCCGTCGTATTTCGTCGCATCAGGGTTTCGGCGCATCCGGCTGGTTTTCCGGTTTGGCGCGCTCGAATGCGGGCAACTCAAGGCAATTGGCGTAGATCCGCTGCAACTGCGGGAACGGCGTCATGTCGACCGCAAATCGTTGCGCATTGTAGATTTGCGGAATCAGAAACGCATCGACCAAACCCGGCATATCGCCGTGACAATATGCGCCGACGACATCATCGTCGCTGAGCAAAGCCTCGATCGCCGACAGCCCCTTGCTCAGCCAGTGCTGCACCCAGCGATCACGTCCAGCCTGTTCGACACCGAGGTCTCGATCGAGGTATTGCAGCACCCGCAAATTGTTGAGCGGATGGATATCGCAGGCGATCGCCAGCGCGATGGCGCGCACGTGGGCGCGGTCGCGCGGATCGACCGGCAACAGGCGCGGCCCGGTAAAACTTTCTTCGAGATATTCGATGATCGCGAGCGACTGGCGAATCACGCGCTGACCATCCTGCAATACCGGAATCAGCTCCTGCGGATTCAGCGCGCGGAATTCCGGCTTGTGTTGTTCGCCGCCGTTTTCGATCAAATGCACGGGCAG
>JANXUW010000621.1 GCA_025351985.1 Pseudolysobacter sp. | reverse complement strand
GTAACTGAGGTTCAGATCGTTCATCGCCGGCATGTTGTGGATGTCCGGCATCGGCCCGGTCAGCTGGTTGCTGTTGACGTAGAAGCGGTTCAAATACTGCAGCGTGACGATCGGCGGGATGCTGCCCGTGAGGTAATTGCCGCCGGCCTCGAAACGAAACAGTTCGGTGATCTGCGCCAGCGCCGGAAGGCTGCCGGTGAGCGAGTTGTTCTTGAACGAGATGATGTTGAGCTGGGTGTTGTGGGTGAGATCCGGAATTGATCCGGTCAGCTGGTTGCTGCTGACATCGATGATCTGCAGGTTGGTGAGTGTGCTGAGGTCCGGAATCGTGCCTGTCAGATGGTTGCTGCCGACGCGGAAGGATTGCAGCTGGGTGAGCGTCGCCAGTGATGGAATGCTGCCAGTGAGATAAGCCGGGAACTGACCGAATATGGAGGTATCGCCGATGACGGTGAAATCCAGCAAGTTCGTCAGCGCACTGAGGTCTGGAATCGTGCCGGAGATGAAGTTGTTGCTGAGCGAGATTTCATTCAGCTGCGGCAGCTGAGCCCACACGCTGCCATCGGCCAAAGTGCCGTGGACATTGTTATTGGGCAGGCTCAGGCCGGTAATGTGGTTGCCGCCGGCGTCGCACTGCACACCGAACCAGCTGAGGCCGCATGGATCATCCGGCGGGGTGTTGACGGTCCAGCCGTGATGGTTGTTCCAGACGTTTGTGGTGGTCGAGTAGGCGTTCAGATCGGCACCGATGGTTTCGAGCGCATAGATCTCGCTATCGGGCGGCCGCGCCTGTGCCAGCGTCATGCTCGTGAAGATCGAAACAAACAGGCCGAGGGCGGCGAAAATCTGCAGAGCTCTGCTGTGCGCAACACGGGGAATGCGGTAATCGCCATCGGCTGGCATCAGTGGAATAACGGTTTGCATGGCTTCGCTCCTTTTCGGCTTGATGTGACCGAAAAGGTAATCAAAACGTAATCGAGAAGCTTCAGCGAAACTTTAGCGGATCGTTAGCGGGAGGCTGGAAATTGTCGCTCTCGCACGATAGCTGGGCTTGATCGCCTGCCAGACAAGTTCATGGTCGGCATGCATCTGCATACCGTCATCGTTGGCGGGCGGAGCGCAACGCTTGATCTCGGCGCTGCGCATGTTGATGCCAAGCCAATGCTCACCTCGGGATTGGCTGCGCACGCCTAGAATTGAGTTTCAGCCACTCCGCGAATGCGGCCTCGGACAATTCGCCAGCCGCCAGCGCGAAAGTTTGTAAAGTCGCATCCACTTCGCTCGCTTGGAAGTGGCAACCATTGAGCTCGAGAAAAACGATGGCAGCGATGAAACCCGTGCGTTTGTTGCCGTCAACGAACGGATGATTCTTGACGATGCCGTAGCCATAACTCGCCGCGAGATCGAACAGGCTCGGCTTGCCATAAGCGAAAAGATTCAGCGATTTGCCAAGTGCGGAATCCAGCATCGCTTCATCGCGCACGCCATTGCCACCGCCGAATTGCGCCAGCGACTGATCGTGCGCGGCGAGCACTACTTCGCGCAGCAGCCACAACGGCTGTTTCATTTCGCCAGTTCACGCAAGGTCTGGCGATAACGTTTCATGACGTCCTGCACCACGTCCATCTGGCGCGTGACCTCGGTTCTGCACAGACTCAAACGCAGACTGTCGTCCGGCCCTTCCGTGACGCTCAGCGAATCGCCTTCCGCAACTTTGAGATGGGCAAGCACTTCCTTCGGCAAGATCACGCCCACCGAATTGCCGACTTTGCGAAGTTTCAGTTCGTATACCATTCGTCCAGTGTATCCACAAATGTTATAACGTCAAGGTGATGCAATTGCTCAGTTGAGTTTGCAGGCAACAAGCGACGATCAGTCGTTTTTGAAAAAGAAATACCGCAGAGTCGCCATAGGAATGAATCGAGCTGTGCGGAGTTTCAGGACTTTGCGATTGGCGTTTAATACACCACGTCATGATCGCCGACATTGATCGGCACGATCTGCCGCTCGCGGATTACGAGTTCCAGCGTAATGCGATACGACAGATTGATCGACACCGTATGCAAGCCACTGAGCTTTCCAGCCAGCGCATGCAAACGTAATGAGGGATGCTGAGGATTGGCCTGCAGCAATAACAGCGTTTTGCGATATTGCTCGCGCAACTGCGGATGCCGCTTGAGAAAACGCGCCGCGCGCCGGTTGTACTGATCAGTGAAGACCAGCGTGTAATTCACGCCAGCTTGGCCAGGCGTTTCATATGCGCGTTGACCGATTCCTTAACGAAGCGGCCCGCGGCCAAATCGGCCTGACTTTCGGCCAGCGCGGCGGCCAGTTCGCATTCGCGCAGGTAGTGATAATGCGCGATATCCATCACCACAAAACGATCCTTGCCGCGCACCGACACCATCGCTTCTGGCGCGTTGGTCAGCGCGTCGGTGATGGCGGAGACGCCCTGGGTTTTCAGGCTGTTGGCGCTGATGGAAGTCATGTTGATTCCGGGAGCAGGATTTGAGTGTAGTGAAGAATACCATTAATCGTACGATTGACCGCGCTAATGGCTTGCTATCATCATCTTAAAAGTAATGGGAACCATCGCATCGGAGACTAGACAGAAGATGGAAGGCGATGTACTGGCAGTCAACCCCGAAGGTCGTGGAGTACCACTGCTCTGGAGAAGCACTATTAAATTCCTCATGTTCGACAGCGGGCTGGGCCGAAACCTCGATTTTTCCCTTGGCGCACGTGAGCTGTGTCGGAAAAAATTTCCCCCATCTTGTCGGTTGATCAGACAAGAATACCTGACCCGACGTACCCGAGGTGCCCCCGCTTGCCATCACCTCGGGTGCCGACACCCAAGCACGATGCCTTTACGCTGGTCGCACCTCTAGACAATTTTGGAACCCGATGTTTACCAGAACACATGCGCAAACCGTTTGTGAATCCATTCTCGACGAAGACCGCCGCTACAACGCCGAGCACAATATTTTGAAAAGCCAGGTCGCCTTGGTGGAGCAGCTCTTCGCTCGGGGGTCCGAACTGGTCGACGCGTACGATGAAATCCATGCCAAGCTTGGGACTTACCCCCGAGCTTTGCGAGTGTTCTTCATGGTGCTGCTCGACACGGCAATGGAGTGGAACCCGCAAAAGAATCTTCAGGCGCGCGCGGGGCGCGAAACGCTGATCAAGGTGAACAAGCAGATTGCCGACACAGCAGAGACTCTTGCCATGCTGCTACGCCGCCGCGACGCCTTGCATAACACCTCGGGGTTTGGGAGCGAGACCCACTACCACGTCGCGGAGGTCTTGGCACTTGCTGGTGAGGGCAGCGGGCGATTTTCCGGATGCCTTGCCGACCCGCTGGAGAAGCTTCGTGCCACTTTTGACTTGAAGTATTGGCCCACACTGGAGGCGATGATGGACGTCGTAGCGGCCGATGCGGCCGCGGCGAAAGTCATCGCGACC
>JANXUW010000570.1 GCA_025351985.1 Pseudolysobacter sp. | reverse complement strand
CGCGATATTGTCACCGACGCCCTTGGCCTCGGCCATGAGCTGCTCGACCTGATCGAGCATGACGTTGACGATGCCGGCCAGCATGTCGAGTTCGTCGCCGCGCTGCGCCAGCGGCAGGCGAGTCTTGATGTTGCCGGCGATGATGGTTTGCGCTACCTGGCGAATCTGCGCGATGCGCCGCAGCGGCCCGACGCTGAGTACGAGACCGCCCAGCAACGTCAGCACGATGGTCGCGATTGCGCCCCAGACGAAGGCGCGAAACACGATTCGACGAAACTCGTCGAGCTGCGCGACATCGCGACCGATCACCAGCAACTGATCGCCGGCAACACGGATCGCCAATGCGCGCACTTCGGATGCGGTATCGTATTTCACGCCGGAATCGCGCGCGCTGATATGGTGGATGTCGCCGTCTTCGGGCAGATCGCGTGGTGGCGATTGCAAATTGCCGGCGCGCCATGCGCCATCCGCCGCAAACAGTCCGTACAGGAAAATATGGCGTTCGTCGTTGGCGACGCTGGCATTAATCCGCGACACGAGTTGCGCCGCGTCCGTACGACGAAAATTTTCGGATTCCACACGCAGAATCTGATCGACCTGGCGCGTCATGTAACCGGCGGTCTGCCAATAGGTGATGCCAAGCAGCACGATCACCCACAGCACGAACAAGGCGCCGAAGATCGCGGTCAGGCGGAAGGCGCTGGTGCGCCAGCGGTCAGCCAGCGTCGCCAAGAACGTAGCCCACGCCGCGCACGGTTTCGATCAACGGAATATTGCCCGGCCCGTCCACCTTGCGCCGCAGCCGCGCGATGTGCACGTCGATGAGATTGGTGCCGGGATCGAAGTGATAACCCCAGACCTCCTCGAAGATCATGGTGCGCGTGAGAATCTGTCCCGAATTGCGCAGCATGAATTCGAGCAGGCGATATTCCGCGGGTGACAAGCGCAACTCGCGCGTGCCGCGACGCACATTGCGTGTGAGCAGATCGATTTCGAGCGTGTCGAAACGCAGCATCGTTTCGCGCGCGCTGCCACGATGACGTCGCAACAATACTTCGAGCCGCGCCGCCATTTCTTCCGACGCAAACGGCTTGGTCATGTAGTCGTCGCCGCCGGCACGCAAGCCGCGCACTCTTTCGTCGACATCGCTGAGCGCGCTGATCATCAGCACCGGCGTATGGATGCCGCCGCTGCGCATGGTTTTGATAATTTCCAAACCGTCGAGCTCCGGCAACATCCGATCGAGCGTCATCACGTCATAGGCATCGGTCATTGCCTTGCTCAAACCATCGCGCCCGTTGCTCGCCCAATCGACCTCGAAGCCGTGACTGCTGAGTTCGGCGACAATTTCCTGCGCCGTGGTTTCGTCGTCTTCGATGGTCAGGACTTTGGTCATCTTTGATTCGGCCAATATCGAATGTCGTGATGCTCGCAACTCATCGCACGAGATGAAGTAACGAGACGCTTGAGATGAAGCTTACCCAAGCATCGGGGCACGCAACGTGAATCTTTGTTCATGCAGCCACTTGTTGGCAGTCGCGAGCGGTATCGTGCGCCTCCTTGATGGGTGGAATGCCGAACACTCGGCCAGGTGACTGCATGTTGTGGATCGTACGCATTGCGCTGGACAAACCTTACACCTTCGTCGTGCTGGCGCTGCTCATTCTGATCATCGGCCCGCTGGCGATCCTGCGCACGCCCGTCGATATTTTTCCGAACATCAAGATGCCCGTGGTCAGCGTGGTGTGGACCTACAACGGTCTGCCGGCGGACGAGGTTTCGGATCGCATCATCACCTACTTCGAACGCCAGATGACCACGGCGGTCAACGATATCGAGCACATCGAATCGCAATCTTTGCCGGGCGTCGGCGTGATCAAGGTGTTCTTCCAGCCCAGCGTCAACATCAACGCCGCACTCGCGCAGGTGACCGCGATTTCGCAGACCGTACTCAAGCGCCTGCCGCCGGGCATCACGCCGCCGCAGATATTGAGCTACAACGCATCGAGCGTGCCGATCCTGCAACTCGCGCTGTCGAGCAACAAACTTTCCGATCAGCAACTTTATGATCTGTCGAACAACTTCATCCGTCCGCAACTGGCGCAGGTCGAAGGCGCAGCGATCCCCTCGCCTTACGGCGGCAAAGCGCGCCAGGTGCAGATCGATCTTGATCCCGAAGCATTGCGCGCGCACGGCCTGTCGCCGCTGGATGTGACCACGGCGATCGCCGCGCAGAACCTGATCCTGCCCAGCGGCACGGAAAAAATCGGCCGCTTCGAATACAACGTCAAACTCAATTCCAGTCCACACGATCTGGACGACCTGAACAACCTGCCGATCAAGGCGGTGGACGGCACGACGATCTACATCCGCGACGTCGCGCACGTGCGCGATGGGTATTCGCCGCAGACCAATATGGTGCGTGTCGACGGCAAGCATTCGGTGCTGACCACGATCCAGAAAAACGGCAACGCCTCGACGCTCGACATCATCGCCCACGTCAAGAAACTGCTGCCGACGATCAAGGCCGGCGCGCCGCCGGAACTCGACCTGAAAGCGATCAACGACCAGTCGGTGTTCGTCAAGGATTCGGTCGCCGGCGTGATCCGCGAAGGCGTGATCGCGGCCGCGCTCACGGCGCTGATGATCCTGCTATTTCTCGGCAGCTGGCGCTCGACCTTGATCATCACCGTGTCGATTCCGTTGGCGATCCTCGCTTCCATCATCACGCTGTCGGCGCTCGGCGAAACCATCAATATCATGACGCTCGGCGGCCTCGCGCTGGCGGTCGGCATTCTCGTCGACGACGCCACGGTGACGATCGAAAACATCAACTGGCATCTCGAACAAGGCAAGAGTGTGGTCGATGCGATCATGGACGGCGCCGCGCAAATCGTCGGCCCGGCACTGATTTCGCTGTTGTGCATCTGCATCGTGTTCGTGCCGATGTTTTTCCTCAACGGCGTCGCGCGTTTCCTGTTCGTGCCGATGGCCGAGGCCGTGGTGTTCGCGATGATCGCGTCGTTCGTGTTGTCGCGCACGCTGGTGCCGACACTGGCGAAATACCTGCTGCGTGCACATTCGGCGGCGCATCCGCATGCCTCGGGTCATCTCGAATACGTCATGGCCGATCACGGTTCGTTGTCGGTCGCCGCACGTTCACGCAACCCGCTCGCGCGTTTCCAGCAAGGCTTCGAAAAACGCGTCGCCAGCGTTCGCTCCACCTATCGCGATTTGCTGGAACTTGCGCTCGCGCGGCGCGGCATTTTCGTTGTTGGTTTTCTCGGTGTGGTGGCCTTGTCGTTTCTGCTCGCGCCTTGGCTCGGCGAGAATTTTTTCCCGAGCATCGACGCCGGCCAGATCAAGCTGCATGTGCGTGCGCAGACCGGCACACGCATCGAAGAAACCGCACGCCTATGCGATCAGATCGAGCAAAAAATTCGCGGCATCATTCCCCCGTCCGATCTTGGCAGCGTCATCGACAACATCGGTTTGCCGGTCAGCGGGATCAATATTTCGTACAGCAATTCCGCACCGATCGGGCCGGCCGATGCCGATATTCTGATTTCGCTGAAACCCGATCACGCGCCGAGCGAAGAATATCTGCGCGACTTGCGCGAAGCCCTACCACCGGCGTTTCCGGGAACGAGTTTCGCGTTCCTGCCCGCCGACATCGTCAGCCAGATTCTCAACTTCGGTCTGCCGGCGCCAATCGACGTGCAGGTGATCGGTTTCAAGCGCGACGAGAATCGCGCCTATGCGGCGAAGATTCTCGATCGCATCAATCACATTCCGGGCATCGCCGATGTGCGCATCCAGCAGGTGTTCAATCAGCCGGTGCTCAACGTCAATGTCGATCGCACGCGCTCGGAAGAACTCGGCCTGACCCAGCGCGATGTCGCCACGAGCCTGCTCGTGAGTTTGTCCGGCAGTTACCAGACCGCGCCGACGCAATGGGTGAATCCGAAGAATCACGTCTCGTATCCGCTGGTCGCGCAGACGCCACAATATCGTATCGACTCCCTGAGTGATCTGCAGAATATTCCGATCACCGGCGCGGCCGCGAGCAAGCCGCAAATTCTCGGCGCGCTTGGTAGCGTCACGCGCGGCATGAGCGAAGGGGTGGTATCGCATTACGATGTGCAGCCAGTCATCGATATTTTCGGCGCGGTGCAGGGCCGCGATCTCGGCGCGGTGGCACGCGACATCCAAGCGATCCTCGCAGACACGCAAAAAGATGTGCCGAAAGGCTCAACCGTCGCGCTGCGCGGCCAGGTCGAAACCATGAACGCATCCTACGATGGTTTGTTCTTCGGCCTGATCGGCGCGGTGTTGCTGATCTATCTGCTGATCGTGGTGAATTTTCAATCGTGGCTCGATCCGTTCGTCATCATCAGCGCGTTGCCGGCGGCGCTGGCCGGCATCGTCTGGATGCTGTTCCTGACCCACACCTCGGTCAGCGTGCCGGCGCTGACGGGCGCCATCATGTGCATGGGTGTGGCGACCGCCAACAGCGTGCTGGTGATCAGCTTTGCCCGCGAGCGCTATGAAGAAC
>JANXUW010000564.1 GCA_025351985.1 Pseudolysobacter sp. | reverse complement strand
CGCTCGAGAATCATGCGAAAGCCCGTGCGCACCAGCACATGATCGTCCACCAGCACGATACGGATCATTCCCCCTCTCCCTTGTGACCATCCCTGTCGTGCAGTGTGCTAAGGGCGCTCGCGGATAGCAAGCGGCGGATTTACGCTGCGGACCTGCGACTTGATGCGCTGTGCGTCTTGCGTCAATCGTCATCGCGTTGATCTTTCTGAAAGGATCGTGCACCCTGCTTCCGCTAAACTGCGTACAGCGACGTGCCGGACTCCTTATCAGGCACACGAGGCGTTTCGCCTATGTTGGTGGGCAATATAAACCGTTCTGGATCAGACATTTTGAACGAACACAGCCTGCTACTGGTCGGTCATCCGGGCCATGAGTTGCTTCTGTATGGATGGATTGCACAAACTCGACCTGTCGTTTGTGTCCTGACGGACGGCTCTGGCATGGCGGGCACCCCTCGCATTGCGCAATCCGAAGCGGTACTCAAAGGCTTGAGCGCAGAGATTGGGCCGATTTCGGGCGAGTACAGCGATCGCGAATTCTATCGGCATATTCTGCAATGCGATCACGCGTTTTTGCCGCGCTGCGCGACCGACTCGCAAACTGCATCGTCACAAACAACATCACCACCGTCGTCAGTGATGCGGTCGAGGGTTATTCGCCGATCCATGACATCTGCGAGGCTCTGGCGCGCGCCGCGGTGATGCAGGCATCGCGCGATAGTGCGATAGCGACGCGCCATTACGTAATCCCGCTATTGGGAAATCCGAGCCATGCGCCGCTGGGTGATGATCCTGCGGCGATTGAAATCGAATTGACAGCGGCGCTGATCGCCGAGAAACGCAACACCATCGCCGAGTATGCCAAGCAAGCCGGCGCGCAATTGATGGGCGAGATTCAGAGCGCCTACGACCGCTATGGCATAACGACTTTCGACCGCGAATACCTGTTCGCTGCGAGCGATGGCGGATGGCTCGCGTGGCAACAACGCTTCAACGCGCAGCCACCGCATTATGAATCGCTGGGCAAGGCCCACGTCGGCAGCGGTCGCGATCAACAGGCGATAACCTACAGCGCTCATGTAGCGCCAATATCACAGCGTCTGATGAGTGCGCCATGCGCGTCCTGATTACCAACAATACGCTGGACGCACCTGCGGGAACGGAAATGTATGTGCGTGACCTCGCATTGGCATTGCTGCGGCGCGGGCACCAACCGATCGCCTACAGCACGCAACTGGGTACGGTTGCGCAAATGTTGCACGACGCAACTATTCCTGTCGTCGATGATCTCAACAAACTGGCGGTCACCCCCGATGTCATTCACGGGCATCATCATCTCGACACGATGACCGCGATGCTGCATTTTCCACAAACGCCGGTTGTATATTTTTGCCATGGCTGGATGCCGTGGGAAGAGATGCCGGTGCGGTTTCCCACGCTTCGACATTATGTAGCGGTGGACGATCTGTGCGCCGAGCGCTTGCAGTGCGAGCACGGCATTGCCCCTGAACACACACATACGATTCGCAACTTCGTTGATCTGAGTCGCTTTGACTTGCGAGATGCGCTACCGGCCAAACCGCAGCGTGCCTTGGTGTTCAGCAACCGCGCGCACGAGTCTGGATATCTCGGCGTCATCCGTCGGGTCTGCACCGAACGAGGCATCGTCGTGGACGTGATAGGCGCGGCTGCGAGCCATAGCGCGGAAGCGCCGGAACAACTGCTCGGAAGCTACGACATCGTTTTCGCCAAGGCGCGCAGCGCCATCGAGGCGATGGCTTGCGGTGCTGCCGTCATCAGCTGCGATGCGCTCGGTCTCGGCGACATGATTACACAGCAAAATTACGCGCAAGCACGGGCGTTGAATTTTGGCGCCCGCACTTTGCATCGACCGATCAGTGCGCAAAATATCCGGCATGCGCTGGATCGTTACGATGCGCAAGACGCGCGTGCGGTCGCGATGCATATCCGCAGCGATGCCGATATGGAACCTGCCATCGATGCCATTGTGGAAATCTATACACGAGCAATCGCGGACTTTGCCACAGCGCCTGCCACACCACCATCTTCGCTGCTCGCCGCAGCCAGTGACTATTTGCGCAAGATCGCGGTCGAAACCAAGCAGCGCGGCGAAGCGGAAAACCTTCGTGCCATCGCCCAAGCAGAGATGACCACGCAACGTCTGCGCGCCGAGCGCGCCGAACAACAAAACGAAAGTGTCGAGTCATTCCTGAAAACGATGTACCACATGAGTTTCGGTACTCAACTCGAATTGCCCACGCAACTCGATGCAACACACGCGCTGGCGCAACAGCAAGATGAATCGAATGCCTGGCAACGCCGACTGCTCGCGGTACAACGTGCGAGCACGGAACAACAGGAAATACTTGCACTGTACGACAGGCAGCGCTCGGCGCACGCGATATCCACCAAGACTGCGTTTTGGCGCCTGTTCGGTCGAGCCTACAGCACACGCAATTCCTACCGTGATTGTTTATCGGCACGCCTGAGATTGCTGCGTACGCGCAACCCCGGCGATGAGGCCATCGAACGCCTGTATGACGAAGTACGCGCAGAACAAGGTGATACCTCGATCATGCCGCTGCCGCCGGCGAAATCGCTGCAGCACGAACTTACCCTTCTGTTTGCGCGCCTGAACATCCGCAGTCTGGTCGAGATAGCCTGCGGCCACTGCTTGTGGCTGAAGAATTCCGAGCCTGGCCTCCAGCAATATACGGGCCTTGATCTGATCCCCGCGCTCGCCGAGCAGAATCGTCGCCGATTTGACAGAGATGGCTGGAACTTCGAGGTGCGCGACGTGGTGGTTGACGGTATACCGCGCGCGGACGCGGTGTTGTGCCGCGACTGGCTCGAATACCTTCCGCTTGGAAATATCGGCAGCGCCTTGCATCACATGCGTGCCTCTGGAGCGAAGTATCTGATCGCCAGCAGCGACCCGGCAATCACCACGAATTTTGAAACACGGACCGGTACTCGACGCGCGCTGAACTTGATGCAAGCACCATTCAATCTGCATGCGCCGATAGCGCAATTTCTGCAAGACGAGCACAGCGGCAAGCTGCTGGTGGTATGGCAATTGCTCGACGCATGAATGCAAAACCGCTCGCGACGATCTGCAACAAAACCGCACCGTTTCCCATCGCTACCGCGGTAATCGGGGTCGGCTATTTCGGCAGCTTGCATGCACAAAAATACATGCAACTCGAAGACAGTCGTTTGATCGCGCTGGTCGATCCCGATCCGATGACGCTGACGTTATCCGAACAAATGGGCGTCAGCTGGCTGCGCCATATCGATGACCTGCCATCCGAGGTTCGCGCTGTTTCAGTGGTAACGCCCGTGCAGAGCCACTTCGCACTGACCAAGGCATTGCTGGAACGCGGCCTGGATGTGTTACTCGAAAAACCCATAACCAGCACGCTGGAGGAAGCCGAGTCTTTGTGCAGTTTGGCCGAATCATCGGGATGTGTGCTGCAGATCGGCCATATCGAGCGCTTCAACCCAGCGTTCATTGCGAGCACCGCCGCGCTCGCGCAGGCACGTCGAATTCAGGCCGTTCGTCTGGGCAAACGCGCGCCGCGCGTCGATGCCGTGGATGTGGTCACCGATTTGATGATCCACGATCTGGATATGCTTCTCGCTGCGCTTGGTTGCGCCGTTGTGAAGGTGACGGCCACCGGCCACAGCTGCGGTCATACCTTGATCGATCACGCGCATGCCGAACTCGTGTTCGCGAATGGCTGTCATGTGCAATTCACCGCAGCCTGGGGCGCGGCAGTGCAAAAATCGAGTGCTCGCCGTCTCGTCGCAGAACTTGGTGGTGGCGAAACCTGGTCACTCGATTTTCATGAGCGCACGGTATTGCGCAAGGCGAATCCGACCGCTGCCGCAGTTGCCGTGCGCATGCCGATCAGAGCGCCGCACGAAGACGAACTTTGCATACAGCTTGCCTCTTTTTTGTCAGCGTCGCGCCAGCGTTCAACGCCGCAATTAACAGCGCTGGACGGTTATGCCGCGCTTGAACTCGCTTATCGCATCCGCAACCAGATCCTGCGATGTGATGCATGAAGATCCCGTTTTTCGATATTGCCGCGCAGTACCGCGCGCTGCGCCCGGATATCGATGCGGCATTGCGCCGCGTGCTTGAAAGCGGCAGTTATTCCAATGCCACGGAAAATCTCGCTTTCGAGCAGGAACTCGCGACTTATCTGGGGGTTCGCGAGGTGGTTGCCGTCAACTCCGGCACCGATGCGTTATTGCTCTCCCTGAAAGCACTTGGCATTGGTGCTGGCGACGAGGTTATCGTCCCCTCGTTTACTTTTTTCGCCACGGCCGAAGCCGTTTGTCTAGCCGGGGCAAAGTCACGTTTTGCCGACTGTGGCAGCACCGGTTTCAACATCGATTTGCACAGCATCGAGCGCGCGTACAGCGCAGCGACGAAGGCCGTCATTGCTGTGCATCTTTATGGCCACCCGGTCGATCTGGCGCCCATCCAGCAATTTTGCGCAGCACGCAATTTGCACCTCATCGAAGACTGCGCTCAAGCGCTTGGCGCAAGCTATCGTGGCCAACGCGTTGGTACCTTCGGAATTACCGGCGCTTTCAGTTTTTACCCGACCAAAAATCTTGGTGCCTGCGGTGACGGCGGCGCCATTGCATGCGCGGACTCGAAAATTGCCGCGCACTTGCGCCGCTTGCGCAATCACGGACGGATCAGCGCACACAACCATGCCGAGATTGGAATCAATAGTCGGCTTGACGAAATCCAGGCTGCGATCCTGCGCGTCAAGCTGCCGCATCTGGATCGCTGGAACATGCAACGGCGTGTCTTGGCGCAGCGCTACAGCAGCGGCTTGCGCGATACACGCTGCGGCTTGCCGAGCGACTGCGACAACGGTGTCGGAGTGTTCCAGCACTTCGTTATTACTCATCCTCAGCGCGATGCGCTAGCGGTGTTTCTGGCCAGGCACGATGTGGAAACGGCAATCTATTATCCGACACCGTGCCACCTGCAGGCAGCCTTTTCCAATTCTTCCGATCTGCCGGCGCTGCCATGGGCGCAACACAGCGCGACGCAAACCTTGGCGTTGCCTATTTATCCTGAGCTGACCGATGCGAATGTCGATCACATAGTGGCGCTTGTGCGGGCGTTTGAGCAGGCATAGCGTCAGGCAAACTTGGGCAAGAAAAATGGCGCAGAATCGGAGCGTCTCAACCAATCGTTCTGCGGATTTCATGAAACGCTTGAGTGCTTTTTTATTCGCTATTTTTGCGTGCGTATTTCTGATGGCCACAATTGCCCAAGCTAGCGGTATTGGTTTGCATGCAACGCTGGACTCAATCGCAGCCGAAAACAATACGCTTGCAAGCAACGCGACTACCGGATCCAGGTCGCGTATACGCTTGGGAAAACACGATGAGCGAGGCGGTCGCGCGTGCTAAAAATCTGCGGCAACTCGCTGATGCTCATACGCCTGCACATGACAACGCGCGAGTGCGAGCACCTCACACGGAATTTCGAAATGGCGCGCACGCGCGAGCATGTCGCCGAGGATATGTTCGCCTTCAGTCGGACCACCACGCTCGATATCGCGCAGCATCGATGCTTTCAATGTGGAGTCGTTCGCGGTGAGTGCGACTTCGGCTTCATGCAAACTGCGTTCGCGTGGCGCCACGCCGCTGCGACGCGCGACTTCCGCGCAGCTATGCAGCAAGTCGCGCGCAAACGCGGCGCCATCGCCGGTCGCAGCGATTGCCCCGATCGACGCACGCATTAGACAAGTGATGCCGGCGAGGCTGGCGAGGAAAACAAATTTCTCCCACAGCTCGATGGTGATCTGTTCGCTGATACGCACTTCGGCGTTGATCGCGCCGAGCAGCGA
>JANXUW010000561.1 GCA_025351985.1 Pseudolysobacter sp. | reverse complement strand
CTGCCCTGCGACTGGAACTGCATGCCCGGCTCCAAGGTATCGATGCCCTGAAACGCACTGCGCGGCACGACCTGGATCATGCCTTGCTGACGCAGGGTTCGATTACTCGCCTCATTCTCGAAATGGCCGCGCCGATGGCGGCCGGCATGATCATCCAGACGCTTTATTATCTGGTCGATCTGTATTTTGTCGCGCGTTTGGGCGATGCCGCGTTGGCTGGTGTCAGTGCCGCAGGCAATGTGATGTTCATCGTGCTCGGGCTGACACAGGTGCTCGGGGTCGGCACGATGGCGCTGATTTCGCATGCCGTCGGGCGCAAGGATCACGCCGATGCGAATCTGATTTTCAATCAGTCGCTGGCGTTGTCGATTGTCTGCACGCTGCTGATGTTGCTCGGCGGTTACGGCCTGGCCAGCGTCTACATGCATTCGATCGGCGCCGATGCGGACACTGCGGCCGCCGGAATTACCTACCTGAATTTTTATCTTCCGGGACTGGCGCTGCAGTTTTCGATGGTCGCGATGAGTTCGGCATTGCGCGGCACCGGTATCGTCACGCCGACGATGATCGTATCGATGGTGACCTTGCTGCTGAACATCATTCTGGCGCCGATTCTGATCGCCGGCTGGGGCACGGGCCATGCATTCGGTGTTGCCGGTGCCGGGCTTGCGAGCACACTGGCAGTGGCGGTCGGTGTGGTGATGCTCTCGATATATTTCATGCGACTCGAAAAATACGTGTCATTCGATCGTGCATTATGGCGCCCACGTTTCGCTACATGGAAACGCATGCTCGGCATCGGTCTGCCGGCGGGTTGTGAGTTCGGTTTGATGTTTGTCTACATGGCGGTGATTTACTGGATCATTCGCGATTTCGGTGCACCGGCGCAGGCCGGATTCGGTATCGGTTCGCGCGTGATGCAAGCGGTTTTTCTGCCGGTGATGGCGGTGGCGTTTTCGGTTGCACCGATCGCCGGACAAAACTTTGGCGCGCGCCAACCTGCGCGTGTGCGTGAAACGTTTCGCTCGGCCGCGTTGATCGGCAGCGCGCTGATGCTGATGCTGACCTTGATGTGTCAATGGCAACCGCAGTGGTTCGTGCGCGGTTTCAGTAGCGACCCGAAAGTGATCGAAGTCGGCGCACAATTTCTGCATATCATCTCGTGGAACTTTGTCGCGTCCGGCATCATTTTTACGTGCTCCGGCATGTTCCAGGCGCTCGGCAATACCTGGCCGGCGTTCATCAGTACGGCGACGCGGCTCGTGACGTTTGCAATTCCGGCGATCTGGCTGTCACGCCAGCCGAATTTCCACATCGACTACGTCTGGTATTTGTCGGTGGCCACGGTGACGTTGCAAACGGTCATCAGCGTGATACTGGTACAGCAGCAATTGCGGCGACGCTTGCCGATGCCGGCAACAGCGGTGGAATTCGGCTAGACGCACCAAGCGTAATCGCTTGTCTGCAACGATCGAATCTTGCGGCGAGTTTTCAGCGAATAAAAGCGTGGACGCGATTGCGGCGCTGCTCCTTGGCAACGAAGCTCGCGGTATCGGCGGCGCTCATGATTTCGGCCAACGAGCTGAGGCCATCGCCGACGCGCGCAAGGCCGATACTGGCAGTCAGGTTGAAGGTGAATTCGCGCCAGACAAACTCAAAGTTGTCGATCGCCCCCTGCAGCTCTTCGGCGATTTCATGCGCCGCATCGGGCGGGCAATTTTCCATCAGCACACCGAACTCATCACCGCCGAGCCGCGCTACGGTATGGCCTTCCGGCACATGACGGTGCAACACAGCGCCGACCTGACGCAGCACTTCATCGCCAGCACGCGAACCGTAACTGTCGTTGATCGCCCCGAACTGGTCGAGATCGAGATACAGCACGGCATGCTTGCTGCAAGGTAGATGCGTTTTTGCGATCAGCAGGCCCACGCGATGTTCGAATTCATGCCGGTTGATCACGCCCGTCAAGGCATCGTGGCTGGCTTGGTAACGCAACTGCACTTCCGCAAGTTTACGGTCGGTGATGTCGCTGATCGAACCGGCCATGCGGACCGGCTGGTTGTTCGCATCGCGGATTGCATTGCCGCGCATGCGCAGCCAGCGGTAGTCGCCCGAATTCCTCAGCGCACGGAATTCCACATCGTAGGTGGTACCGCGGGTTAGGTGATTGCGCAATGCCAGCAGCACCGCTTCGCGATCATCCTGGTGCAGAATTTCCAGGAACGATTCTGTGGTGGTGTAACTGTCGAGTCCGTCGCGTCCGAGGAAATCGTTGACTTGGGTCGAGTAGTAAATCTTGTTGCTCGGCAACTCCCAGTCCCAGATGCCGTCATTACTGCCGTTGATGGCCAGGTTGTAGCGTTCCTCGTTCAAGCGCAGCGCCTGATCGAAGGCGTCGTTGCGGCGCTGCATCCGACGCGACAAATAAATGCCAGCAATTACCAGCAATAACGCAGAAATGGTCAGAAAAATTTTCAAGCCTTGCTGGGTACGTCTGGATGCTTCGCCCAACGTGTCGGAAAAGGCCGTTGCATACGGCGTCACTTCCGCATTGATGCGCTGGATTTCTGCGAGGATCGGCGCCAGCGATTGCGGTGTCACATCGCCCGCTCGCACTTGCGTATGCAGCTTTTCGCCGGCCGCATGCAAATCGGCGATCAACGGATCGGCCTTGGCCCACAACGCGATCGCTGCATCGAGAAAACTGACTCGACGGAAACGCCGAAACAACCAGATCATGCCATCGATGTCGTCGGGATGATTCTGTCCGGCGAGAAATCCGGCACGCGCGACGACCAAATCGGGCGATGGCTTTTCCAGCTCGATACGCACGACATGATCGCCCTCGGGAATCGCTATGGCGGTCAGGAATGCGTAGTAGTCGGTGTCATCGTGCGATTGCGCATATCGATACAAATGATAGACGGCTTCTTTTTGCGCTTTCGACCATACGCTTTCACCGGCGACGTAGGCACGCGTGCTGGAGACAATCTGAATACTCGTTGTCGCCAGCAGCAGCAATATCAGCACCGCAAGCAAAAATGGCCATATGATCAGCAACAGGCGCGGATTTACATGCACCCAGCGAAAGATGCGATCCCAGCCAGTCACGATGTCAGCCCCCCCAACAACATCAAAATCCCCTGGTGCCTGCGCGCCACGCGTTACCGTGGGACCGAGAGTCAATCTGGAAATGATTTGCTCACGTGTACATCTATTTGCATCTTTTTTGCAACCTGCGCACAGGGATCATGCGCTCACGCTCACCGTCGAAACGTGAAGTCGAACACACCGACAACGCGCGCCAGCCTGGCGCATACCGTAAAACTGAAAGCGCGGCAGCCGTTATTTTTTTGCATCCAAAACGCCGAAAATTATCTCACATAAATCAATCAAAATTAAGCGGTGCTAAGTGCACAGAGTGCCTGCATGAAAATTCCAAGCTTGACTAAAGGAAGTGGGGCAGTTCGGCTTTGCGTGAT
>JANXUW010000557.1 GCA_025351985.1 Pseudolysobacter sp. | reverse complement strand
TTCGCGCGTGCTCGGATTGCTGTTCGGCGAATTGCTCGACGTCAAGTTGTTGTCGAACGTGCAACGCGAACTGATCGAAGAAACGCTGAGCCTTTATGCCGTCGTTTTGCCAGCAGCCGAACATCAGGCTTTGGTCAAACGCATGCAGTGGGCCGGCGGCGGTGGCGCCACCGCGGTGGATGCAATGGGTCGGCGTGCGCTGAGCAAACTGAGCACTCGGCTCGGCGGCGGCATCGCGCGCAGGCTCGCGCCGTTTGCGGCCGCGCTTTCATCGGCGCTGAGCAACGCGGCGGTCACGTATGCGATCGGCAAGCGCGCGCAACTTGCGGCACGATCGAACGGTACCGCACTTCACAGCATGCCGGATACATTGCGCGCCTTGACCGGCGTCGACGAGCGCCGCATCCTCGCGTGGTCACTGCACGCGGTGAAAGAATTGATCAAGCCATTGCGTTATGTGTTGGGTCGGCGCAAGGACAAATCCGCGAAGCACGCCGCGCACGATATCGACGCCGGGACAAACTCAACGCAAGAAAAGAGCAGCAGCACGGCCAAGCGCAGCGCAGCACGCAAACGTTAGTGCGATGGTAATGCCGATCATGAAAATATATCGTTCACATTGATTTTGTTATTGTCGATTGCATCGCTAATTAGTCGCGAGACATGACTAGATGTCCCATCCACTGGAGAGTCGCACCATGAGCAAGAGTCAGGAAAACAGAACCTCTTCCGAGAAAACTGCAACGCATGATTTTTCCAGCGCCGTGAGTGACCTCGGCAGCGTCACCGGACACGCAGCGAGCGAAGTGAAGGATGCCTTGCATGAGGCGGCGACGCATATCGGCGGCGCGGCGAAAGATGCCGCCAGCGCGGTCGCGGCCAATCTCGATCCGGATGCGATCAAAGCGGCGTTGGTCAAATACACACGCGAGCACCCGCTGATCGTGGTCGGTGCGGCGTTCGCTGCCGGAATCCTGGTATCGCGCGCGCTGCGCTGAGCGATACAGCCACGTGCAATCCACGTCCGAACTACCGCCATCTGCGGCGGCAGATTTTGCGCAGCACGACACATCTGCTGACCACGCAGACGTGGGCGCACTGCTGCAAAGTGTCGTCAACACGACCAGCGCCACCTTGGCGCTGGCGCGCGCCGAGGCGCGACTGACTTACCGGAGCGCCTTGCATGCGGCACTGTGGGCCGCCGCGGTTTTCCTGCTGGCACTCAGCGCGTGGTGGTTGCTGTGCACCGTTGCGGTGGTCGGTGCACATACACTCGGGCTGTCCTGGTTTTGGTCGCTGTGTCTCTTGCTGCTGGTACACGCGATCGCGATATTTTTCAGCGCGCGTCATGTACATGCGCTTTTCTCCGGCACCGGTTTTGCGAAAACACGCGCACAACTCGACGCGATCAAGAACGCGTTGCATCCCGAGCCACCATCGACTTGATCGCAACGACGCCGGGTTGCCGACTAACCAGACCAGCAAAGCTCTGCTAGGCTTGGACGAGTTGCGCGTAGCGCAGAACGTCGCTTGGTCGGGGGATGTGGTTGGTGAAAAACACGAATGGCGAATCGTTGACCTACGCGCTCGGATCGTCGGCATTTGAATCTGTCGCCCTCGAAATTGCGCACGCACTGAACGCGCGGTTTTACACCGAAGACCGCTGGCTGCAGCACGAACAAAAACACGTCTTCGGCGCAAGCTGGCAACTGGCCGCGCATCATGGCGATCTGCTCGCCGCGGGCGATCACGTCGTCTGCGAGATTGCGGGGAAATCGGTACTGATTATTAGCAACGAACGCGGCGAGCTGCGCGCGTTTCACAATGTCTGCCGTCATCGTGCCGGCCCACTCGCCCTGTGCAACGGCAAGAATGCGAAAGCGTTGCATTGCAAATATCACGGCTGGACTTACAGCCTCGACGGCCAACTGCGCTCTGCTCCGGAAATGCAGGAGGCACAGAATTTTGTGCCGGCCGATATTCGCCTCGAACAGATCGGTGTGCACGAATGGCAAGGTCTGGTTTTTGTCGCGCTGAACGAGCACGCAGCGGATTTCGCGGGGGTATTTTCCGGGATCGCAGAACGCATCCAGCCACTCGATCTGGGCACGCTGCGATTCGCGCGACGTGTGAGTTACGAGATGGATTGCAACTGGAAAGTCTATGTCGACAATTTCCTCGAAGGCTATCACTTGCCGCACGTGCATCCGGGCCTGAATCGCATGCTCGATTACCGCACCTACACAACGGAACTCGCGACCTGGCATTCCCTGCAACATTCGCCATTGCGCAATCCCGATGGCATCTATGCCGACGGCGATGCGTTTTATTATTTCGTGTATCCGAACATCATGCTCAACATCATGCCGGGGCGCATGCAGACCAATCGCGTGATCGCACTCGGCACCAACCGCTGCCGCGTCGAATTCGATTATTACTACGCGCCGGTCGATGACATGCAGGATCGCGCGCAGAAAGATCTGCAATTCAGCGACGAAGTGCAACACGAAGATATCGCGATCTGCGAAGCCGTGCAGCGCGGCCTGTCGTCAGGCAGTTACCTAGCCGGGCGGCTTTGTCCGAAACGCGAATCGGGTGTCTGGCATTTCCAGAATCTGTTACGCGCCGCGTATCGCAACGGTATCTCGCCCACATGACAACGATCAGCAAACCGCGCCTGCTTGGATTCTGGATGTGCGTAGCGCTGGTGGTCGGCAACATGATCGGCTCCGGCATTTTTCTGCTGCCCGCATCGCTCGCACCTTACGGCCTCAACAGCCTGGTTGCATGGGTGCTGACCGCAACGGGCGCCATGGTGATGGCCGCGATATTCGCTGCACTCGTGCGCGCGTTCCCGAGCGCGGATGGCCCGTACGCTTACACGCGTATGACGTTCGGCGATCTGACCGCGTTTATCGTGGCGTGGGGTTACTGGATTTCGATCTGGGTCGGCAACGCCGCCATCGCCACTGGCGCAATCGCTTATCTCAGCCTGCTACTGCCGTGGGTCGCCGCGACACCGCAGACTTCGGCCATGCTCACTATCGGCATGATCTGGCTGCTTACCGGCGTAAATGTCTACGGCGCGCGCACTGCCGGCAAAGTGCAGGTCGTCACCACGGTCATGAAACTGCTGCCGTTGTTGAGCATCGTCGCGCTAGCGATTTACCTGTTCATCAGCGGCAGCCCGCGACTGAATAATTCCAGCGGCATGAGCACGCACTTCAGCCTGGATGGCATTACCGCCGCGGCCACACTCACCTTGTGGGGATTGCTCGGGCTGGAATCGGCCACGATCCCCGCCGGCAAGGTGCACGATCCCGCGCGCACCATTCCGCGCGCAACCTTGATCGGCACCGCACTTACGGCGTTGATCTATGTGATCACATGCTCGGTGGTTTTGTTGCTGATTCCCGCGGACGTGCTGAAGGATTCAAACGCGCCGTTTGCCGAAGTCGCACGCATGTTCTGGGGCGATGCGATCGCGCAATGGTTTGCCGTGTTCGCCGCGATCAGCGCGTTCGGCGCACTCAACGGCTGGATTTTGCTGCAAGGCGAATTGCCGCTGCAGATGGCGAAGAACGGGGTCTTTCCGAAACTCTTCGCCAAGGAATCGACACGTGGCACGCCGGTCAATGCGCTGTGCATCAGCAGCGGCCTGGTGACGATTCTGGTGCTGATGAATGCCGAGAAATCGATGGTCGAAATCTTCAACTTCATGATCCTGCTTTCCACCACCGCGACCTTGGTGATGTATCTGTTGTGCGCACTCGCAACCCTGAAACTGTTGCGCAGCGGTGAACTCGCAGCCTCCGGAAAATACGTCGTGTGGCTGGCAATCGCGGGCCTAGTCGGCGCCGTCTACGCACTCTGGACCATCGTCGGCGCCGGCATCATCACCGATGCAAAAACCTGCGGTACGCAATCGATCTGCTGGGCGCCTTGGTACGCCAACCCGATGTACATGGGAGCAGTGCTGCTGGCACTCGGTATTCCGGTTTATTTTTTGATGCGTGGACGAAAATCGACATCGAATTTGCGCACAGGCTAACCATTGCAGGCCCCACGCCAAGTTAT
>JANXUW010000551.1 GCA_025351985.1 Pseudolysobacter sp. | reverse complement strand
TTTGGGTATATTAATACCCATTTTGGGTATATGGCAACGGATATCCTGCAGTAACGATGTCACCATAGCGCTTCAGTACATGTGTTTGTCGATACCCAGACTCGACAAAATCTTGCTGCCGATTTCCTCGATCGAGGTATGTGTGGTGTTGAGCCACGGAATATTCTCGCGACGCAATAACCGATCGGCCTGGTCGAGTTCCCAGCGGCATTGCGCGAGCGTCGCGTAACGGCTGTTCGGCTTGCGCGCCTCGCGCACTTGCGCAAGGCGATTGGCGTCGATGCTAAGACCATACAACCGTGCGCGATACGGTATGAGTCGCTTGGGCAATTCGAGTTTTTCCAGGTCCTCGTCGGTCAGCGGATAATTGGCCGCCTTCACGCCGAAATGCAGCGCCATATACAGGCAGGTCGGCGTCTTGCCGGAGCGCGATACGCCGACCAGGATTACATCGGCATCGGCGTAATTGAAATTGGCGCCGTCGTCGTGTGTCAGCGCATAGTTGGTGGCGTTGATGCGCGCTTCGTATTCGGCAAAATTCACGAGGCCGTGCGCCTTGCCGACACTGAGTTTGCGCTTCACGCCGAGTTCGTTTTCGAGCGGCTCGATGAACGGCGCGAACACGTCCATCATTAGCGCGCCGCTGCTCGCGAGAATTTCGCTGAGCGCCGGATCGATCACGGTATTCACCACGATCGGGCGCGCGCCCGTCTGCGCGTACAAGGTCTTGATGCGCAACACCGCGGCTTCCGCATGCTCGGCACTGTCGACGAACGGAATGCGGTAGGTATCGAACTGCACATCGTCGAATTGTGTCAGCACGCTGTGGCCGATCGTCTCGGCGGTGATGCCGGTGCCGTCGGAGATATAAAAGATGGTTCGACGCATGACGATTCCGATAGCGTAAAATGCCGCAGTCTACGCGATCCGGACAAATCCGCCGCGGGCCGCCGTCGTGTGCTTGTTTCATCGCGTCTAAACACCGAAAATTGCACTTTCTCGGATACGACCCGTTTGCGCGGGCCGCGCCGCACGTTTTTCTTCCCACGATTCGGAGATTTCCCTTGAGCGACCTGGTGCTTTGGCTGGACAAACTGCGGCTTGACGATCTTGCGCAGGTGGGCGGCAAGAATTCTTCGCTCGGCGAAATGATCGGCAATCTCGCGCAACTCGGCGTGTCGGTGCCGGGCGGTTTTGCGACCACCGCGCAGGCGTTCAAGGACTTCATCGAATATGAGGGATTGGCCGATCGCATTCAGCAGCGGCTGTCCACGCTCAACGTCGATCATGTCAGCGAGTTGACCAAAGCCGGCACCGAAATCCGCCAGTGGCTGATCGACAATCCGCTGCAACCCGCGCTGGATGAAGCCGTGCGCGCGGCGTATCGCAAGATGTGCGCGGATGCGGGCGGCGAAGTGTCGGTCGCGGTGCGCTCGTCCGCCACTGCCGAAGATTTGCCTGACGCCTCGTTCGCCGGTCAGCAGGAAACGTTCCTCAACGTCACCGGCGAAGACGACGTCATTCACAAGGTGAAGGAAGTATTCGCCTCGCTGTACAACGATCGTGCGATCGCCTATCGCGTGCATCACGGCTACAAGCACGAAGACGTGTTTTTATCGGCCGGCATCCAGCTCATGGTGCGCTCGGACATCGGCGCGTCGGGCGTGTTGTTTACGCTCGATACCGAATCCGGATTCCGCGATGTCGTGTTCATCACATCGAGTTATGGCCTCGGCGAAACCGTGGTGCAAGGCGCGGTCAATCCCGACGAATTCTACGTCTACAAACCGACCTTGAAAGCCGGCAAGCCGGCGATCCTGCGGCGCCAGATCGGCTCCAAACAAATCCGCATGGTGTATTCCGACAAAGCCGGCGAAAGAGTGCGCACCGAAGATGTACCGACCGACCTGCGCCGCCAGTTTTCGATCAGCGATGCCGACGTGCAGGAACTCGCCAAGCAAGCGCTTGTGATCGAAGATCATTACGGCCGGCCGATGGATATCGAGTGGGCGAAGGATGGCAACACCGGCAAACTGTATATCGTGCAGGCGCGCCCGGAGACGGTGAAATCGCGTCTGCGCACGACCACGCTGGAGCGCTTCAACCTGCTCGAACGCGGCCGCGTGCTGATCGAAGGTCGCTCGAGCGGGCAGAAGATCGGCTCGGGTATCGCGCGCGTGATTCGCTCGATCAGCGAGATGGATCGCCTCAAGCCCGGCGATGTGCTGATCGCCGACATGACCGATCCCGATTGGGAACCGATCATGAAACGCGCCTCGGCCATCGTCACCAATCGCGGCGGGCGCACGTGTCACGCCGCGATCATCGCGCGCGAGCTCGGCGTGCCGGCGGTGGTCGGCTGCGGCGACGCGACGGACGCGATCAAGGACGGCGATGAAGTCACCGTATCCTGCGCCGAGGGCGACACCGGATTCATTTACTCCGGCCTGCTCAAGTTCGAGCGTATCGAAGCCGATCTCGAACACATGCCGCCGGCGCCGCTGAAGATCATGATGAACGTCGGCAACCCCGAACGCGCGTTCGACTTCGCGCAATTGCCGCACGCCGGCATCGGCCTCGCGCGGCTCGAATTTGTCATCGCGCGGCAGATCGGCGTGCATCCGAAAGCGTTGATCGAATACGCCAAGCAATCGCCCGAACTGAAAAAACAGATCGACGATGCGATCGTCGGTTACGCCGATCCGGTGAGTTTTTACGTCGATCGTCTGGCCGAAGGTATCGCCACGTTGACCGCCGCGTTCGCGCCGCATCCAGTGATCGTGCGCCTGTCGGATTTCAAGTCGAACGAATACGCGAACCTGCTCGGCGGCAAACAATACGAACCGCACGAGGAAAATCCGATGATCGGTTTCCGCGGTGCATCGCGTTACGTCGACCCGAGTTTCAAGGATTGTTTTGCACTCGAATGTCGCGCGATGAAAAAAGTCCGCGACGAGATGGGTTTGACCAATGCATGGGTGATGATTCCGTTCGTGCGCACCGTCGATGAAGCGAAAAAAGTCATCGACGTGCTCGCCGAAAACGGCCTCGTGCGCGGCGAGAACGGCCTGAAACTCATCATGATGTGCGAGCTGCCGTCGAACGCGTTGCTGGCCGATCAGTTCCTCGAAATTTTCGACGGCTTCTCGATCGGCTCGAACGACCTGACGCAGCTCACGCTCGGCGTCGATCGCGACTTGACGACGGTGGCTCCGCTCTTCGACGAGCGCAACGAGGCGGTGAAGTGGTCGTGCGCGCATCTCATCGCGGCCGCGCACGCGGCGGGATGCCACGTCGGGATCTGCGGGCAAGCGCCGTCGGATTTTCCGGATTTCGCCGCATTTCTCGTCGAGCGCGGCATCGACTCGATCAGCCTCAAC
>JANXUW010000546.1 GCA_025351985.1 Pseudolysobacter sp. | reverse complement strand
TTTGCTGATCTGAATTCAGCGTCGGTGAGTCGCGTTACCTGAAGCGGAGATCGCAATTGATCTCCGCTTTATTTTTGTCTGCGACTTGAACTGCAGCAGATAAGTCACGCATCCGATCGAACAAACTCATGCGCCCAAATTCTTCACGATATTTATCGCAACAATATTCTCGGCGTGATTTCAAAATTCGAGAGGCAGCGCATTACAGACTACGTCGCGGCGCCACCAGCAGGTCGCCGAACAACAATCCCGCCACTAGCGAAACGAGCAACGTCATCAGCGCGAATGCGGTGTCGATACCGAGAAAAATATCGCGCTCGAACATGAAAGAAAGACTGCGAAATCCGACGCTGCCCGGCACCAGCAGGATGATTCCCGGAACGCGAACCAGCGCACCCGGACGACGCGCAATCACCGCATACAGATTGCTCAATGCACCCATCGACAGTCCGGCGATGAACACGCCGAACTCGGCGCCGAACGCTATGCTGCCGGTATAACTGATGCCATAACCGAGCGCGGCGGAAAACATCACCAGCAGGTAATCGCTGCGTGCGCTCTTGAACAACACCGCGAACGCATAACAACCGGCGATCAATGCGGTCCATTCGACCAGACCCGATACCGGCGGCAGCGGTTGTCCGGTCGGAATCAATCCGAGCACAAGACACAACTTGGTGGCCGCGAGCGTGCCGAAAGCGAATTTCAGCAACATCGCCAACGCACCGGCCAAACGCGCCACACCCGATACCAGATGCTGGGTTGATAATTCACGCACGGCGGTGGTCAAGGTGAGGCCCGGCAGCAATACGATCACGCTCGCCAGCACCACGGCTTTTACCGACAGCGGCACGAGATAAAAACTGACGACTGTCGCAATCATCGTCGCGAGCAAGGCCGACAAGGCTTCGAGGCTCGCCGCCAAACGTGGCCGTCGCTGCGCGAGTTGCGCGAGCGCGCCGATCAGCATGCCGGTAGCCGCGGACACGCCGATATCCGCCACACTCGTATGCAGAATCGCCGCCACCGCGGCCGAGGCGATGCCGTAACAAAGCACGGTATGCAGATCCGACAAACGACTTTGCCCGCGGCGGATCGCGCGCAACTGCTGATGTCCTTGCTGGATATCCAGACTGCCATCGATCACGCGATCGGCGATCTCGTCGACGCGGCACAGCAACTCCAGATCGATATCGCCCGGCGACAGGCGAATCACCTGCGTGAGCTGCGAAAGCGCATCTTCGCCGAGTGCGCAATCGGCGAACGACATGATGATCGAGGTCGGGCTGGACATGATGTCGCAGCGCAGATTCAAACGCCGGCTGACGCGGTTGACCGCATCTTCGAGGCGCGGCGCGGCGGTGCCGTACTGATGCAGGCGGCGCGCCAGTTCCATCACAAAAGCGATGCGGGTGGTTAGCGCGGATTCAACATTCATCACGACCTCTGGCAACACGCTTCAACCCACGCACGGCAATGCCAAGCATACTGCGCCGACGGCAAACTGCGCATTCTGCGGCAGGATGAATTTACGTGCGCTGTCTGTGTTCGGCGAACATTGCCGCGCACCGGTTCGCAGCTTCGGCGATTGCTGCTAGCCTTGCCACATGTCCGCAGCCACCGCCGGTTACGCCGAACTCCAGCACCACGGCGCAGAGTCTTCTCTGCGCATCGGTGGCGACTGGACGTTGGCTTTTGCGCCTGTGCTCGATGGCAAGGTCAATCGCCTGAAACGCGATGTATCGATCCGCACTGCGCGCATCGATACCAGCGCGCTCGGCAAACTCGACAGCATCGGCGCGGAATTGCTGATCGCGTTGCTCGGCCGCGAACCGCTGCAAATACTCGCGCAAGATCCGCACGCGTTGACCGCACCGCAACGCGCGTTGCTTATCGCTGTTACCGCCGTGCAAAGTGACAGTCGTGTTTCGGCACCGTCAAAACCGCGCTGGACCGACGCACTCGTACGCATCGGTGCGGCGGTCGAAACCATCACGAGCAACTTCATCGCCCTGCTCGGCTTTATCGGCCTGAGCCTGAGCACGCTCGTGCGCGTGCTGCCGCAACCGCGGCGCTGGCGCGTGACGTCGCTGGTATTCCACATCGAGCAGACCGGATTGAACGCGGTGCCGATCGTCGCGCTGCTGAGTTTTCTCGTCGGCGCGGTAATCGCATTTCTCGGTGCGACGGTGCTGCGCGATTTCGGCGCATCGGTGTTCACGGTCGAACTGGTGGGTTATTCGTTCCTGCGCGAGTTCGGCGTGCTGCTCACGGCGATTCTCGTCGCCGGCCGCTCCGGCAGCGCGTTCACCGCGCAGATCGGCTCGATGAAAAGTCGCGAGGAAATCGACGCATTGCGCACGCTCGGCCTCGATCCAATGGAAGTGCTCGTGATGCCGCGCCTGCTGGCGTTACTGATCGCGATGCCGATGCTGACCTTTATCGCGATGATCGCCGGCATCGTCGGCGGTGGTGCGGTGTGTGCACTCG
>JANXUW010000516.1 GCA_025351985.1 Pseudolysobacter sp. | reverse complement strand
GAGGTGATCGCCGAGGCACGCCGCGAAGGGTTGCGCGTGGCACTGTATGTCGAGGCCACCAACCCGGCGCGGCGCCTGTACGATCGGTTGGGGTTTGTGTTGGTCGAGCAGGGTGACAGCTACGATCTGCTGCACCTGGAGCCGCCCGCCTCCGACCTCAGTTGAAGTTGATCTCGTATCGCATGCCCTGCGCATCCGGCCCGATCGGCACGGTGAAAAGTTCCAACTCGCCATGCGCGGGATGGTCGTAGACGAAGGTGCCTTGCGGCTCCCACAATCGCGCGCCGTTCTCGCGCAAGACCAGCGCAAATGGCGCGGCCGGACGCAGCGTGGGCGGTCGGCGCACGACCTCGATCACCTCGAGTGCCACCGGACCCGCGGCGCGGCGTTGGGCGAGCGCGTTGCCTGGTAGATTCTCAAAGTCTTCTGCGCCGAGTCGAGCGATCATGTCCGTGATATCCACCGTGATGAGTCAGCAGCGATGATCTCAGAATCTTCCTCAGGCGCCAAGACAATCGCATCGCAGAACGGGCCGGAGCAAATCGATGCGCTGGCGCGTTGCGCTGTGCTGATCGCGAGCGAGCCCGAGCTTGCAAAGGCGCTCGCCACGGTGCTGGCGCAAGATATGTTTGCTGCGACGTTACGTGTCGTCGCGAGCGAACGCGGTATCGACTTCGATACTGCTACGGAGGCGAGACTCGCGGCGCTCACGCCGATAGCAAGCGGTTGTCGCCTGCTGCAATGGTCGTTGCCGATGCGGCAAGGCTGGCAGCCGTTTGCACTGGAGTTCGGACCTTGCGGCCCCGAGCTGGTATGGGGCTGCGGTGCGGCGCGTGCCGGTCAAGTGTTCCATGAACTGACCGCCTTTGAACTACGCGCCTTGCCGCTGAACCGGTTTTTTGCCGTGCGCACGCCGCTAAGCGCAACTTTCGTCGCGGCATTGGTGGCGGAGGCATTGCCGGTGGCCGGCGTGATTTATCACATGTCACGCTGCGGCTCGACCTTGGTTGCCGAAGTGCTCAAAGCCTGGCCCGGCATGCGTGTGTTGAGCGAACCGTCATTGATCGATAGCGCGATCATGCTCGCACGCAGCGGGCACGATCCGGACTGGCTGTTGCTGCGCGGTGTGGTCGCCGCGCTCGCGCAACCGGCGGGAGAAGATAGCGCTGTGTGTTTCAAGCTTGATGCGTGGCACGCGCTGGCGCTGGCCGAAATCCGTCGTGTCGTTGCCGCGCCGTGGTTATTCGTTTATCGCGATCCGGTCGAGGTGATGGTGTCTCACGCGCGCGCGCCGGGGCGGCACACCGTGGCCGGGCTGGTGCCCGACATGGTGGTGGCAGATGGCAACGACCTGGCAATCGAACACACGCCAGAAACCTATGCCGCACGGGTGATCGGCGCGATCTGCGCGGCGATCTTGCCGCACGCCAGCGCCGCGCAGTTGTTGAACTACAACGAACTTCCCGCGGCGCTGACTACACGCCTGCCGGCCGCGCTAGGGCTGAATCCGAAGGCGCCTGATTTGGCGCGCCTGGCCGCGGTGCAGACGCGCCACGCAAAACAACCGCACGAGTCTTTCAGCGACGATCGAGCGGCGAAACAAGCCGAGGCCGGTGCTGCCCTGCGCGAACGCGTAGCGCAGTGGATCGGACCACATTACGCCGCGCTTGAAGCGATTCGCCTGCGGCAGCCGGTGACAATCCATCATCTGCAGTTACCCCTATCGTGCGATCTTGACGCACTGCGTGCGGATCTGGCTACGGTCACACCCACAGGCTGGAGCCCTCACTTCAACACGGGTTATTACAGCGGCGACTGGAGTGGCATTCCGTTGCGCGGGATTCCTGGCACGCATGTGCCGCTGTATTCCGATCCGAATCGCCGTGATTTCGCCGATACCGCAGCCATGTCTGCGTGCTCCTACGTGCCGCAGTTTCTCGCGCAGCTCGAATGTCCGATCGAATCGGTGCGTTTTTTGCGCCTCGCGGCCGGCGCGCAGATCCATGAACATCGCGACTGGGGCCTTTGTTATGAGGAGGGCGTGGCGCGGCTGCATGTGCCGGTGCATACCAATCCCGATGTCGACTTCAGGCTCGCTGATGAGCGATTGTCGTTGCGCGCAGGCGAATGCTGGTACATCAATTTCGACCTGCCGCATCGCATCACCAATCACGGCGCGAATGACCGCGTCCATCTCGTAATAGACATCCGCGTGAATCCGTGGCTGCAGGCGTTGTTTGGTGCGGCTCAGTCGCTGCTGTAGCGCGCAGCCCAGTCCGAGCGCCGCGCCGCCAGAGTCGGGCAAACCGGTTCCCCAGACGGCACGTGTATAAACGTAACGAACTAGCGTGCAAATGTAAATTCCCCTGATACAATCGAATTCTTCCGGATGTGGGCTCCGGCAGTCATTACTAGGGATACGGGGAACATGACGATTTCCACTTTGGCTTCGCGGCTGGCGGCCTTCGCGCTGCTGCTGGGTCTTGCTGCGCCTGTGATGGCGCAAACTTATAGCTACAGTATTTACGTCGATAGCGATAACAGCGCAGGCACGGGTTGTAGCGTCGTATCGAGCAGCGGCACCGTCAGTGGTGCCGAAGTACAGCTGCAGGTAACTGCCACCGGTGGGCTATCTCCGCAAATTGTCGGCGTCACGCGCGCCGTCTGCACGGGTGGAATTTTCGGCAGCCCCACGGCACTTCCGGGAGGCGCGGCCCTCGGCCTCAACAACGGTACTGCCGGTGCCGATGTCATTGAGCTCGCGGTTGACGAACAGGCGCTGCGAGCAAATAACAGCAATGTCATCCGACTCAGCGTGGTTGCGACCAGCCCGACCGGCAGTGATCAGCTGGTCACGACAGATGGCAGCAACACGGGGCGATCCATTCTACTGGCGCTGGATGCGCAACCGATTCCGCTGCTCACTTTGCCGATGCTCGGAATTCTCGCGGCGCTGTTCCTCTGGGTGGGCGCTCGTCGCGCGCGGCGTTGGCGCTTGTTCGCGATGTTCCTGTTCGTCACCAGTTCAGCGATTGCGGCCAATTTCATCGTCGATGGCCAGGTATCCGACTGGGCCGGTTTGCCGCCACTGGCCACCGATCCCGCCGCTGATGCCACCAGTGGTGAAACCGCTATCGATATTCGCGCGTTGTATGCGGCGATCGAAGGCGGCAAGGTATTTTTCCGCCTCGATGTCACCGATCTGCAAAACAATCCGCCAAGCGCCAATCCGGTTGCGGTGACGACGCTGGAAGACAACGCCACCACGGTCACGCTGACGGGTGCGGATCCGGAAAATGCGGCGATCACCTTCAGCATCGTCACGCCGCCGACCAAGGGCACGCTTGGCACGGTGACTTCGGCCAGCAGCACCAGCGCGACCGTGCTGTACACGCCGAACGTCGATGCCAACGGCAGCGACAGTTTTACCTATGTGAGCAATGACGGACAGAGCAATTCCACGCCAGCCACCGTCAGTATCACCATCACACCAGTCAATGATGCGCCGCAGTTCACCGCACAGAATCCGCCTGCGGTCAACGAAGATGCGAGCGCGCAAACAGTGACTGTCGCCACCGGCATCAGGGCAGGCCCGGTTACCGCGACCGACGAAGCATCGCAGGTGCTGAATTTCATCATCAATGCCGATGACAACGCGGGGCTGTTCAACGGCACCCCAACAATCAGTGCCAGCGGTCAATTGAGCTTCACGCCAGCGGCCAATGCATCCGGTACGGCCAACCTCACCGTGGTGTTGCACGACAACGGCGGCACGGCGAACGGTGGTATCGATACCAGTGCCGCGCAGACCATTACCGTTACCGTCACCGCCGTCAACGATCCGCCGGTACTCAGCGCGGGCGGCACTCTTGCGTACACCGAGAACGGCCCTGCCACGGCCATCGACGCGACCATTACCGTCGCCGATGTCGACAGCATCAATCTTGCCGGCGCGACGGCGCAGATCAGCGCGAATTACCAGAGCGGCGCCGATTTGCTGGCGTTCGCCAATACCGCAAATATCACCGGTGCGTTCAATGCGGCCACTGGCACGCTCGCCTTGACCGGCAGCGATACGCTCGCCAATTATCAGGCCGCGCTGCGTAGCGTCACCTACGCCAACAGCTCGGACAATCCGACCACGGCCGCGCGTACGATCACCTGGATCGGCAACGACGGCGCTGCGAACAGCGCACCTGTCACCAGCACGATCACGGTGGCTGCGGTCAACGATCCGCCGGCCATCACCAGTGGTGCGTCAGCGAATTACATCGAAGATGCGGTGCCCGTTGTTATCGATGCGGCGCTCGGATTGACCGATCCCGATAGCGCAAATCTGGTTGCTGCGACCGTTTCCATCACCAATAATTTTTCCGCGGGTCAAGATGTCCTCGGTTTCGTCAATGCCGCGGGCATCACGGGTTCGTACAACGCAACCACGGGCGTGCTCACGTTGAGCGGTAGCGCGACGGTTGCGGCTTATCGCAGCGCGTTGCGCAGCGTGACCTACAACAACAGCTCGCAAAATCCGGCCACCGCAACCCGCACGATTTCATGGCAGGCGAACGACGGCACTGCACTCGGCAACATCGCGACCGCTACGGTCACGGTCACCGCCATCGACGATGCTCCGGTCGTCACCGCCGGCGGCACGTTGAACTACACCGAAAACCAGGTCGCCACCGTCATCGACAACAGCGTCACCGTCAGCGATGTCGACAACACCACGCTCGCTGGCGCGATAGTTGTAATCAGCTGGAATCTCCAGATGGGTGCGGATGTGCTCGGATTTGCCAATACGGCAAATATTACCGGTATTTATACCGCAACTACCGGCACACTCACGTTGAGCGGCGTCGATACGACTACCCCGGAAGCCAATCCTGTTGCGGGCGGTGCCAATGAGGTGCGCGGCACGCGGGGCAAGATTGGACAGGTACTCTTTAACGGCAAGTGGCGCTTCTCCGTGCTCAGTGTCGATCATGCCGCTAGTTATGACAGCCAGTTCCTTCC
>JANXUW010000501.1 GCA_025351985.1 Pseudolysobacter sp. | reverse complement strand
AAATCGGTCTGGTGACGGGCCTCGCGTGGACGCAAGTCGGTGGTGAGCTGCTCAGCATCGAAGCCACGGTGGTGCCGGGTAAAGGTAAGTTGATTCACACCGGCCAGCTTGGCGATGTGATGCAGGAGTCGATCCAGGCGGCGTTATCGGTGGTGCGTGCGCGTGCCGATCAACTCGGTATTGATCCCGAGTTTCATCAGAAGCACGACATCCATATTCATGTGCCCGAAGGTGCGACGCCGAAAGACGGTCCCAGCGCGGGTGTTGCGATGTGTACCGCACTCGTATCGGCACTGACCAGAGTGCCGGTGCGCGCCGAAGTGGCGATGACTGGCGAGATCACGTTGCGTGGCCGGGTGTTGCCGATTGGCGGCCTCAAGGAAAAATTGTTGGCGGCACATCGCGGTGGCATCACTACTGTGATCATCCCGGAAGAAAACAAAAAGGACCTCGCCGACATTCCGAAAAACGTCACCGGTTCGCTGGAAATCCATACTGCGAAATGGATCGACGAAGTGCTCGATATCGCGCTCGAAAGACCGCTGACGCCGAACAACAAGATCGTTGCTCAGGATGCCAAGGAAAAGAGCGAACCGGCACGCGAGGGCAGGGAAGAAACCGGTGTGGTAAGACCGCACTGAACCGGCTTGACGCGCATCGTAGTTGCCTGGATGTCCATGCAATTTCTCGATGCGCTGTCAAGTGAATTTGCGGCCTGAACAGACTCTGCGAAAAATAATTCAAATCCTCGCGAACCCGCGCCACGCCTTGCTTGCGTGATGCCATGGGGGCTGGTATAAAGACGCTCCTGTGATTCAAGCGATGATTTTTGTCCAGTGAAATGCAGGTAGCGGAACAGTTGGTTTGTCGCATGCGCAACGGCCAATAAATGTTCCGTTACAATCCCGAATAATTGCGCGCGCCTATTTCCGTCAGGGAGTACATAACAATGAATAAAGCTGAATTTCTCACTGCTGTATCCGAAGAAGCCGATGTAACCAAAGTGGATGCCGACAAGGCGCTTGATGCGATCATCACGGTGATCAAGAAAGCGTTGAAGAAAGGCGATGACGTATCGTTGGTAGGCTTTGGCACGTTCACCGTGCGCAAGCGTGCTGCCCGTACCGGTCGCAATCCTCGCACTGGCGAACAGATCAAGATCAAGGCCTCGAAAGTTCCTTCATTCAAGGCTGGTAAAGCGCTCAAAGATGCATTAAACTGATTTGCTCTACTGGGTGCTTAGCTCAGCCGGTAGAGCATCGCCCTTACAAGGCGAGGGTCAGGGGTTCGATCCCCTCAGCACCCACCAAGCTGCGGAGTGGTAGTTCAGTTGGTTAGAATGCTGGCCTGTCACGCCGGAGGTCGCGGGTTCGAGTCCCGTCCACTCCGCCACCTTCTTGAGGGCGCCTGTTATGGGCGCCCTTATTTTTTTGTGTGTCTTGAACCGTAATAGTGAAATAATCCGTATTCAACAACGCGCACAGACCGCAGCTGCGGTCGTCGGTACCGGAGTTATCTCCGCACCGTAGCGCAACCGACCTCAGGGTGTATCACGCTCATGTTGCAAGCACTGCACGACAAGGTATCCGGCACGATCGCGAAGATCATTCTCGCGTTGATGATCTTTTTGCTTGCGGTCTGGGGTATCGGGTCCAACCTGACGGATCGCACCGACAGCTATGTCGCCAAGATCGGCGATCACGAAATATCCACGCAGGAATTTCGCAGCCGCTTCGATCAGTATCGCGCGCGCGCGCAAGCCTCGATGGGCGCCAACTTCGATCCGCAGCTGATCGACAATCCGGTGCAGAAACGCCGTGTGCTTGACGGCATGATCGACGAGCAGCTCATTCTCGAAGCCAACGACAAGCTCGGTATCATGATTCCGGCGAAGATGATTCGAGACCAGACCATGCTGAATCCAGAATTTCAGATTGATGGTAAGTTTGATAAGAAGCAATACAACGCAGTGCTCGATGCGAATCGCAAAACGGAGCGTCAATACGACGACATCCTGCGCAAGGATTTGCTCTCGCGGCAATTGCCAATGCAAATAGTGCAGAGCAATTTTGTCACGGATTATGATATCGACAGCTACCTGCGTTTGCGCGATGAAAAACGCAGTTTTCGTTACGTGACTTTGGAAAAACTTACTGCCGATGCGCCGAAAATTACCGATGCGCAGGCAGAAGAGTATTTCAAGCAACACAGTGCGGATTTCATGAATGCGGAAAAGGTCACGATCGAATACGTCGATCTTGATGGCGCAAAATTGTCGGTTGACGCGAAGCCGGATGAGGCGACACTCAAGGCGCGTTACGAGAAAGAAAAAGCCCGTTTTGTTTCGCCCGAGCAACGCGAGGCATCGCACATCCTCGTGAAGCTGCCGCAGAACGCCGATGCCGAAGCGCAGAAAAAAGGCCTGCAGACGGCGACCGAAATTGCCAAACAGGCCAAGGCCAAGCCGGCGGATTTTGCCAAGCTCGCGAAAGAAAAATCCGAAGATCTCGGCTCGAAGAGCGCCGGCGGTGATCTCGGTTGGCTCGAAAAGGGCGTGACCGAGGCGGCTTTCGAGGCCGCGCTGTTCGGCAT
>JANXUW010000456.1 GCA_025351985.1 Pseudolysobacter sp. | reverse complement strand
AGCATTTCCAACGACAACGACGCGCCATCGATCGAAAAATATCTGCACACCCAGGCGCATAAAAGCCTGCTGCGTTTCATCACCTGCGGCAGCGTCGACGATGGCAAAAGCACGTTGATCGGACGCCTGTTGTACGAATCGAAAATGCTGTTCGAGGATCAGCTCGCCACGCTCGCGGCGGATTCGCGCAGCGTCGGCACGCAAGGTGACGAACTGGATTTCGCACTGCTCGTCGATGGCCTTTCCGCCGAGCGTGAACAAGGCATCACGATCGATGTGGCGTATCGTTTTTTCGCCACCGAGAAACGTAAATTCATCGTCGCCGATACGCCGGGCCACGAACAATACACACGCAACATGGTGACCGGCGCATCCACCGCCGATGTCGCGGTGATCCTGATCGACGCGCGCCAGGGTTTGCTCACGCAAACGCGCCGCCACAGTTACCTGGTTTCGCTGCTCGGCATCCGCAAGATCGTGGTCGCGATCAACAAACTCGACATGCTCGATTATTCGCAGGAAGTATTCGAGCGCATCGCTCGCGACTATCGTCTATTTGCGCAAAGGATCGGACTCGACGATATCGTCTGCATTCCGATCTCGGCCCTGCGCGGCGACAACATCACCGCGCCGAGTGAAAATACGCCGTGGTATCGCGGCCCGGTGCTGATCGACTATCTCGATTCGGTCAGCATCGCCGGCGATGTGCCGACCGATCCGTTCCGTTTTCCGGTGCAGTGGGTGAACCGGCCGAATTCGGAATTTCGCGGCTACTCCGGACGCATCGTCGGCGGCAGCGTGCGCCCGGGCGATCGTGTGCGCGTATTGCCGTCGGGCAAGGAAGGCACGGTCGCGCGCATCGTCACGCAGGATGGCGATCTCGACCTCGCCAGCAACGGTCAATCCGTCACGCTCACCTTGAACGAACAGATCGACATCAGCCGCGGCGACGTGCTCTGTAGCGCCAGCGATCCGACCGGCGTCGCCGATCAATTCGAGGCGACGATCATCTGGATGAGCGAGGATGAAATGCTCGCCGGACGTCCGTGCCTGCTCAAGCTCGGCGCAAAAACCGTGAGCGCCACGCTGGCGCCGCCGAAATACAAGATCAACGTCAACACGCTCGAACATCTGGCCAGCAAGACGCTCGAACTCAACGAGATCGGCGTCTGCACGCTCACGCTCGATCAACCGATCGCGTTCGATGCCTACGCGCAGAATCGCGTCATGGGCGGCTTCATCCTGATCGACCGCATCAGCAACGCAACGATCGCCGCCGGCCTGCTGCATTTTGCGTTGCGTCGCTCGCAGAACATCCACTGGCAGGCGATCGAAGTCGACAAACGCGCGCATGCCGCGCTGAAAGGCCAGAAGCCGGCAGTGTTGTGGTTCACGGGTTTGTCGGGCGCGGGCAAATCGACGATCGCGAACCTGGTCGAGAAAAAACTGCACGCGCTTGGCCGGCATTCGTATTTGCTCGATGGCGACAATGTGCGCCACGGTTTGAACAAGGATCTCGGTTTCACCGACGCCGATCGTGTCGAGAATATCCGCCGCGTCAGCGAGGTCGCGAAGCTCATGGTCGATGCCGGATTGATCGTGCTGGTGTCGTTTATTTCACCGTTCCGCGCCGAACGACAGATGGCGCGCGCGCTGCTCGAAGCCGGCGAATTCTGCGAGGTTTTTGTCGATACGCCGATCAGCGAAGCGGAGCGTCGCGATCCGAAAGGCTTGTACAAAAAAGCCCGGCGCGGCGATCTGAAAAACTTCACCGGCATCGACTCACCGTACGAAGCGCCGGAGCATCCCGAGATTCGCATCGATACGACGACGATTTCTTCGGAAGATGCGGCCGAACGCATCGTTGCGCACTTGGTCGCGAACGGGGTTTTGCTGCAGGCTTGAATCGATCCACGTCGTATCGGCGAGCGTTATTGATTCAGCTCATGGCGCACGCAACAGATCGATCGCCGTGACTTGCCGCACCCAGCGTGCAGGGCGTTTGTCGCCACTCGCTATGATGCGAAACGGTCCCTCTTTTGTATCCATCGGCTTGCTGTCGTGGCTAACGCTGTCGGAGCCTTTCAGCCTTCTTTTCAATGGTGCGATACATAAAACCAGTGCTCGTCGAATGGGACTAGCTCAGTGCGATCCGCCTCATCCAGATCGTCGAATAATGCTGGGTTCCCACCATCTGGAACGTGGATAAACCCTGCGTAGTTATCGAGAATACCGCGAAACGTGAAGAAAAATACGTACGTAATTCCGTCATGTTTCTCTACGACTATTTCGTTGCCTCCCATCGACACCTGCGAATCATCTGCCGGCAATGCGATCAGCGAGGAATTGTGGGCGACGTTGGGCCGAAGCGTGCCATCAAAAACTTTGCGCACGATATCCTCACGAACCGCCTTGTTCGCTACAAAGTTGTATCTGATCCATAGTTGGGTAATCGGAACCAGTGTCACGATGCCGAATAAAACAATGCATACCAGCAACGGAAGCGATGCAACGCGCCACCGATGTATGTTCCAGTAAAAATGAGCGACAGACCAGATCACCACGACCAGATAGGTGAGCCACAGAACGCCTTGCATCGGTAACAAGAGAAATGGCGTAAGCAGCTCTACCATCGGCCATTGAAAGATCGTGAAAATCAGGATGATCAACGACGTCACCAGTGATACCCAAAATACCAGCGGCAATGCTTGGCCTTTCATGGAACTGCGCATAAGAATCAATCTTTGGCCACTACTGTAACTGTGCAACGCCACATAAACGCCGGCACCGATGATCGTCGGAATAACGCCGATTGAACAAGTGCGAAGATTCGTCTGTGCTACAACGCACTCCGACATGAACGTTGCGAATTTCTGCCGGCGCAACAGATCGCATCGATCGAACTCCGAATCCATCAACAAGTATTCATCATCCCCAATGGAACTGACTTTCTTGCGTCCGGCTTCAGGCCTGTTTCTGTTATCTCTGATGTGCGCGCCGACATTCGCGCAAACGTCGGCCGAGGCGCCGCCGCCCGATGCCGCGGCCACCGAGCTCGATCAGGTGCTCGTGACCGGCGAGCAGCCCGGGCCGGGTTTGTGGAAAGTGAGCAAGGACGATCACGTGTTGTGGATCCTCGGCACGCTCGCACCGCTGCCGAAAAAAATGTCGTGGCGCTCGAAGGATACCGAAGCGGTGATCGCGGATTCGCAGGAAGTGATCGGCGATTCCTCGGCGAAAATCAGCGTCGGATTTTTCCGCGGTCTCACCTTGGTGCCGGCCTTGCTGCGCGCACGCAAGAATCCGGACGGCGCGAAGCTGAAAGATGTGCTTTCGTCCGAACAATACGCACGCTGGTCGGCACTGAAAGCCAAGTACATCGGCCGCGACAACGGCATCGAATCGCGTCGGCCGATGCTCGCCGCGCAGGAGCTGTACGAAAAGGCCGTTGATCGATCGGGCCTAAGCTCGAAAAATGCGGCGTGGGACGTGGTCAAGCAGGCGGCTAAGAAAAACAAGATTCCGGTGACTTCGCCGAAAATCGACATCAAGCTGGACGATCCGAAAGCGACGATCAAGGAGTTCGAGACGACACCGGTCGCCGCCGATGTCGCGTGTCTCGAAACCACGATGCAACGTATCGAAACCGATATGCAATCGATGCAACTGCGTGCGAATGCGTGGGCCAGCGGCGATCTGAACGCATTGCGTAGCCTGCCCTATCCCGATCAGAAGGCAAGCTGCCTCGCCGCGGTTTCCAGCGCACCCGGATTGCATGACCGCGTGCAGCAGGTGCAGGAACGCCTGATCACGGAATGGATGTCGGCGGTGCAGACTGCTCTGGCGAAAAATCGCAGCACGTTGGCAGTGGTATCGATCGCGGAACTGGTGAAACCGGACGGCCGGCTCGCGCGTTTGCGCGCGTTGGGCTACACCGTGGAAGAGCCGCAGTAAGCTTCGTGCGAGCAATCAACGCAGCACCATGATCGGTTGAAAACCATCGGTTTGACGGCGGCGCAGAATCTCTGCTGTGCTGCCGCTAGGTGTGGCCCAAGTCGGCCTGATAGAATCCGCCGCATCCCGCCACGCGCATGCATCATGCACACGGCGCTTCGTCAGCCACTCACAGTCGCAGGAATGTTTATGGGCAGAGGCCCCAGCATCGAAGGTCGCAAGAACGCCGAGGATTCCAAGCGCGGCAAAATGTTCACCAAGTTCATCCGCGAGATCACCGTCGCCGCGCGCAACGGCGCCGATCCGGCGAGCAACGCGCGCTTGCGCATGGGCATCGAAAAAGCGCTCGCATCGAACATGACCAAGGACACCATCGAGCGCGCGATCAAGCGCGGCTCCGGTGCCGACGGCGCGGACAACATGCAGGAGCTGCGCTACGAGGGTTACGGCCCGTCCGGCGTCGCGCTGATCATCGATTGCATGACCGACAATCCGGTGCGCACGGTGGCCGATGTGCGCCACGCGCTGACCAAGAACGGCGGCAATCTCGGCACCAGTGGTTCGGTGGCATTCCAGTTTGCGAAGGTCGGCGAGATCGTTTTCGAGACTGCGACCCCAGCGCTTGAGGAAAAGGTGCTCGAAGCCGCGCTCGAAGCCGGCGCCGAC
>JANXUW010000450.1 GCA_025351985.1 Pseudolysobacter sp. | reverse complement strand
ACACAAAACTCTTTCTTGGCGGCAGCGAGCAAGTGTCGATCCTGGTGCTGACCTTGTTCTCGGTCGGCGTGGGCATCGGTTCGCTTTTATGCGAGCGTTTGTCGGGCCACAAGGTCGAAATCGGCCTCGTTCCGTTCGGCTCGATCGGCCTCACGCTGTTCGGTCTGGACGTCTATTTTGCGCATCCCGATCGCGCCGTGCTGCACGACCTGAATGCCTGGGCATTTCTCATCGCCCCAGGCAACTGGCGCGCCGCGCTCGACTTCACGCTGATCGGTCTGTTCGCCGGGTTCTACATCGTGCCGCTATTCGCGCTGGTGCAAAGCCGCGCCAAAAAAAGCGAGCTGTCGCGCGTGATCGCCGGCAACAACATCATCAACGCGTTGTTCATCGTCGCCTCGGCAATCGCCGGCATCCTCGCGCAGAAATTCGGCCTGAGCATTCCGCAGCTGTTCCTCGGCACCGCCATCCTCAACGCGCTCGTGGCGATCTATATCTACACGCTCGTGCCCGAATTCCTCATGCGATTCCTGAGCTGGATCCTGGTCAGCGCGTTGTATCGCATTCAGCCCGAAGGCCTCGAAAATATTCCCGAGGAAGGTCCGGCGCTGCTCGTGTGCAACCACGTCAGTTTCATGGATGCACTGATCGTCGGTGGCATGGTGCGGCGGCCGGTGCGCTTCGTGATGTATTACAAGATCTTCAATATTCCGCTGCTGAGTTTCATCTTCCGCACCGCACGCGCGATTCCGATCGCGGGCTCGAAGGAAGATCCGGCGATGCTGGCCCGCGCGATGGACGAAATCGATGCGGCGCTCGCAGCAGGTGATCTCGTCTGCATTTTTCCGGAAGGCGCGTTGACCGGCGACGGGGAAATTCAACCGTTCCGCAGCGGTGTCGAACGCATTCTTGCGCGTCGACCGGTGCCGGTCGTACCGCTGGCCTTGCGCGGTTTGTGGGGCAGCATTTTCAGCCGGCGTGACAGCGCGCTGGGCCGCTCGCGATTGCCACGCCGGTTTCGTGCGCGGATCGGACTAGCGGCGGGATTGCCTATTGCAGCGGAGCAGGCCAACGCGGCGATGCTCGAACAACAAGTGCGGGATTTGCGCGGTACGAATGCGTGATACCAATGCCGCGATACCACTCTCAACGCGTCAATCGATAACGCATCAGCGCCACGTCATCCAGCCGGTCAATGCCATGATCGCAATCACCGCGAGCGCGATGATCAGCACGCGATGCAGCAACAGATGCGCATCGTCGAGCTGGGTCAGCGGGCTGTGCACGTCTTCGGCATAACCGTCGCCGGCTTCGACATCGGCGTTCACGCTGGCGCGCGCAATCGCATCGAGAAAACCGAGATCGAGCGTGAAATAACCTTGCTTGTGTCCGGCGTGATAATCGCGCCAGGTGCGAACTACCGCGTCGAAATCCGAAGCCAGCGCGAGTGCCAGCACGACCAGGTGCGACGGCGCCCAATCGAGAATTTGCGCGAGACGTTCTGCAACATTCTGCTGCGCGGAAGATTGGTCGCGCGCGAACTCGCGACCGTACGCGAGCAATTGTGTGAGCCGGTACAACAACGCGCCGGCCGCACCAAAAATCACGAACCACAGCAGCACGCCGAACCAGCGTTTCAGTGCGGATTGAAACGCCGCCTGCACCAGCGCCTGCGACTCGAAAGGCAGTGCTTCGATTTGTTGATCGGGACGCAGATCTTGTGCGGCGGCGAGACGTCGTTCGCTATCGGGCGCCTTCACCACGGCCTCGATATCGCGATCGAGATCACGCGGACCCCAGCAATAGAACAGCGCGACGATCGCAAATACCAGCGATGCCAATCCGAACAACGCATATTGCAGCGCGACTTGCAGCAGTGCGCAAATCAGCACCGGCAATCCCAGCGTCAACAGCAAGCCCAGCGGGCTGGTCGATTGCGGCCCGATGCGCGCCTGCCATGTTTGCAGCCACGAAAAATCGCGCCAGCGAATCAGCTCGGGCAGGCTGCGTGAAAGCAATAGCGTCAGCAGAACGGCGATCAGGGAGATGGCCATGGATTTACTCGATCGGCAAAGTCAGCCCGATTGTAGCAGCGTGGCGCGCGGCGCCAACCACGGCACGTCATGCATCAGCGTCGACAGATCGAGATCCGCGGTGTGCTTGAGCCAGTATTCGATCAGCCGGTGCGATACCGACAACGCCGGCGGCAAGACCAGCTCGCGCGTGCGCAAGCCGCTGACGATGTCATCAACGCTGAACCAGCGCGCCTCGCTGAGTTCCGGCCCGACGTTGATCGTCGGATCGTCCGCACGCGCGGTAAACCCGAGCATGATCGAGGCCGGGAACGGCCACGGCTGCGACGAGTGATAATCGGAATCGACCACGCGCACGCCGGCCTCCTCGAACACTTCGCGACGCACGGTATCTTCGAGAGTTTCACCCGGCTCGACAAAACCGGCGAGGGTCGAAAAGCGCTTCGGCGCCCAGCTTGCCTGACGACCGAGCAGACAGCGTTCGCCGTGACTGACGATCACGATGATGGCTGGATCGGTACGCGGAAAATGCTCGATGCCGCATTGTGGATTTGTACACTTGGCGCGATGCCCCGCCGACACCAGTTGCACCGGCGCGCCGCAGAAATTGCAAAACCTGGTGCGTGATTGCCAATGCGCGAGCGCGCGTGCATACGCGAATAATCCGGCATCAAGCGCGGGCAAATGCAATCCGGCGTGGCGCAAATCGATGAATCCCGCGCCTAGTTCCGCCGCGATGCGTTCAGCGTCGATACTCTCGACGACCAGCAGAAAATGTTCGGCATCGGCATGCGCGCCGAGATAACTCGGCGACAGATCGGGCAGCAGGTGCTGACGCTGTTGGATATCGAGATGAAACAACCCGAGATTATCGCTGCGCACCAAGGCGTGGCCGTCGGTACGCAGCAAGACGAAACGCGTGGCGACATGAGCGCTGCGTTCGGCAATCCAATCCGCGTTGTCGCGATTGTCCGCCCAACGCTCCAGCGGAAGCGCGGCGAAGGTATTTGCGCCACTGCGGATATGCGCGCTCATGCGGCTTGCCTAAACCGTGAAACTCGAACCACAACCGCAGGTGCTTTTGGCGTTGGGGTTGCGAATCACGAACTGCGCGCCGTGCAGCGATTCGGAGTAGTCGATCTCCGCCCCCATCAGGTATTGCAGACTGAGTGGATCGACCACCAGGGTCACGCCTTCCTTGACCACGGCGACATCGTCCTCGGCGCTATCTTCATCAAACGTGAAACCGTACTGGAAACCCGAGCAACCGCCACCGGAAATATACACACGCAGTTTGAGGTTCGGATTGTTCTCCTCGACGATCAACTCGCGCACCTTGTGTGCTGCCGCATCGCTGAAGAGCAGCGGCGTGTCGAGTGCGGTCTGATAGCTCGGGGTGTCACTCATGCTGGCTGGCCGGTTTTGCGAGGTGCATCAGAAGATCGCAGCATTCTGACCGATTTCAAGTGGCGTGTGCGGGTGCGTGCGCCGGCTCGACTTCCGGACCGGTGAGCTGACGCTGCGGTTCGGC
>JANXUW010000428.1 GCA_025351985.1 Pseudolysobacter sp. | reverse complement strand
GACGATCGCCAGACCCAGGCCGCTGCCCGTGGTGCGCGTGCCGGGCGAGCGATAAAAACGATCGAAGATACGTTCGCGTTCCTCGACCGCAATACCCGGGCCGCTGTCGCTGACTTCGAGTATTGCCTGCGTATCGGTATGGCGCACGATGACATCAACGCGGCCGTGCTCGGGCGTGTAGCGAATCGCGTTGTCGACAAGATTGCAGATCATCACTGCGAGCGCTTCGGCCTCGCCCTGGATCGGTGCGGATTCGCCGTTGATGCCGATGTCGATATCGCGGGTCGCGGCCAATGGCGCGAGTTCGGCCACGCCGCTGCGCGCCAGCGCGAGCAAGTCCAGCGATTGCCACGGCGGATGTTCACGATCCTGTTCGTGCCGCGCCAGCGCGAGCAGTTGCGTGACCAGATGCGTGGCGCGATCCAGCCCTTGCCGAAAATCCGCGTAGGCCAATACGCGTTCATCGTTGTTCTCGGCGCGCTCGACCAATTGCGATTGAATACGGATCGCGGTCAGTGGTGTGCGCAGTTCATGCGCGGCGTCGGCGACAAAACTGCGCAAGCCGTGCAGCGCGCGGCTCAATCGCGCCAGCAGATCGTTGATCGCCAGTACCAGCGGTTGCACTTCGATCGGAATGTTCGCGCTGGGTAGTGGATCGAGCACGCTTGCCGTGCGCTGGCGCACCGCCGATGCGACGTGCGTGAGCGGACGCAAGCCACGCCCGACGGTGAACCAGATCAACAATCCGAGCACCGGCAACAACAACAGCAGTGGCATGATCGTACGCAAAGCAGCATCGGCCGCGAGCACACGGCGCTCTTCCATCGACTGCGCCACCTGGATGTAATGGCCGTGGTTGTAGACGCGATAAACGCGCCATTTTCCCGAGGGCAACGTGACCGTCGAATAGCCGAGATCCGGCAGTTGTGGCAAAGAGTTGATGAGTTGCGAGGAATAACTGAGCTTGCCACCGTCGTCATGAAACTGGATGACGAAATCTTCCTCCTTGTCGGAGTTCGGCGTGCGTGGACCGGCGCCGCCGGAGAGGTCGATATCCGGCACTGCCAGCGCAAAATCGAACAGCTCGTCGATTTCCGTGCGCGCCACGTAGTAGATGCATAACGCGACCGCAAGACAACCAATGGCAAGACCTGTGAGTAGACGCGTCAGCAGCTGATGCCGGATCGATTTCATGTCACGTGGGTGGCCATGTAGCCGAGTCCGCGTATGGTCTTGATCAGGCCGGTTCCGAGTTTCTTGCGCAGGCCGTGCACATACACTTCGATGAGATTGCTCTCGACCCCTTCGCTGCCGCCGTAGAGTCTTTCTTCAAGTTGCGCGCGCGTCAGCACGAGCCCGGGTTGTTCGATCAGGATACGCAGCAGATCGAATTCGCGCGGCGTGAGATCGACCGATTCGCCGTCGAGCGTGACACGACGTGTGCGTTCGTAAAGCGCGATATTGGCGAACTGGATATCCGATTCGCTTCTGCCGCTGGCGCGTCGCAGCAGCGCGCGTACACGCGCGCTGAGTTCGCCAAGCTCGAACGGTTTTACCAGGTAATCGTCGGCGCCGACATCGAGCCCTTGAATGCGATCGGAGACGGCATCGCGCGCGGTGATCACGAGTACCGGCATGATCTTGCCGGTGCGGCGCACTTCAGCCAGCAGATCGAGTCCGTCGATGCCCGGCAGACCCAGATCGAGCAGCAGCAAATCGTATGAATTTTTTTCCAGCGCCAGCTTGGCGGCGGTTCCGTCTTCGATCCATTCGACCGTAAAACCGTCCTGATGCAGCCCCTTCTGGATGCCGGCACCGATCATTCGATCATCTTCAACTAACAGCAATCGCATGTCTGCAGTCCTGTATCGCGCTCTTGTAGGTCGGTTATCTTTGCACGTGGCGTGGCGCGGGACAAATCGCGCGTGCCGCATCAAGTTTCGAACGGGAAAACAATCACGACGAAACCGGATCGAGCAGAAAGTCGGTGTACTGGAAACGACCGTCGCGCAGCACGTTCTCGCCGCGTTGCAAATGCAGCGGGTGACGGAAGCGCGGTCGGCGTAACTCAAGGTATGGAACTCGCCATTCTCGCCACAGGGATCAATGCCGGTCGGGAGTTCGGCGAGCAAGGCCGGATCGAAATCGCGACCGCTGAAATCCGCGGCCAGTTGCGTGGTATCGACGCAGGTCAGCACGGCACGGTGGCCCGCAGCATGAAATCGGTGCGCGAGAATATCGGTGGGGTGCTGCCAGAGCGGAAACACCGCGTGCCATCCCCATCGCTGCAGCAAGGTTTCGCGCCAGGTGCGTACATCATCGAGGAACAGATCGCCGAATGCGATATGGCTGAGCTCGGGCGTAATTGCGCGTGCGGCATTAAGCGATGCGGCGAAAGCGGCTTCGTAGACCTCGTTGCTCGCGGGATATGCAAGCTCGGATTCGATCAGCGGCAAGCCCAGCGCGGCGGCCTGCGCATGCAGCACATCGCGGCGAATGCCATGCATCGCGACGCGATCGAACTGCGTGGTGATCGTGGTCAGCAGACCGACAACATGCCATTGCGGATCATCAAGCAGGTGATCGAGCGCCATCAGGCAATCCTTGCCGCCGCTCCACGCCAGAAGAATCGGTGTTTTCATCGCAACACTGTAGCAAACGCAGGCTGTTGCGCAGCGCGATTTCGCAACACGTTTGGCGTCGGCAGAGAGCGTGCCTTACGGCAGGCTCAGCAATAACGCGCGCACGAGCTGCGTGCATTGTTTGATGTCGCGCGGATCGACGCACATCGCCGGCGCGTTGATGTCGCATTTACGCATGCCGCTGCGCACGTCGTGCAGCGAAAAATCGGGCGCGATATCGGTCTTCGAAATGCCGACCACAAACTGCAAATCCGATTTGATTCCGGTCAGCGACGTGAGCCAGTGAACACAATCGTCGTGCAATGACGTCGAGGTCGCATCCAGCAGCACGATCACGCCGAGCGCGCCGTTGGCTATGATCGGTCGCATGAAATCGAAGTGATCCTGGCCCGGAATGCCGTACAGATGAATGCTGTCGTCATCGTCGATGCGGATCGTGCTGTAGTCGAATGCGACCGTGGTGGTGGATTTCTCCTGGGTTGCTCCCGCGCTCAGCGGCACTTCGGTGGAAACCGGTTCGACATCCGACAGGCTGCGGATGGCGGTGGTTTTGCCGGCGCCGACCGGTCCGGCAAACAACAACTTGATCGGGCCATCAAGCATTGCTGCTTTCCGAGCCGAACGTAAAATTGAAACGACGCGCGAGACGCGACAGCAATGAGCCGGAAATCTTTTCCGCAGCCATGGGACGATTTTGTGCGGGCAATTGAACGGCGTCGGAAAGCAGCAAACCGCTGGCGCGCGTCGCCCAGCAAAACGCGTTGGCACGCATCATGTCGACATTGCAACGCTGCGCAAGATCGGCGACCGACAAGCTGGAGCGCGTTAGCGCGGACGAAAGTCTGAGGGCGCTGGTATGGTCAGTGAGGATGCCCATGTCGGGCCATGTTTGCAGCCGATAGCGCGTGTTCCTGATTATCGGCAGATCGTGTTCGGCGGCTTCGCAGGCATCGATCAGAAACGCATCGAGACTGCGCGTGATCGCCGAATGCGCCGTTATTGACTTGTCGCTGGTGATGGCTTGGCCGGTCCACGTATCGCTGAG
>JANXUW010000425.1 GCA_025351985.1 Pseudolysobacter sp. | reverse complement strand
CGTCGATCGTGTCGCGATTCAACGCGTTCAGTTTGTCGGCGCGATTGATCGTGATGCGGCGAATTGCATCGGTATCCTCGATCAACAAATTACGATAAACCATGGCGTATGCCTCATGATGGTGCGGGAACACGCACGGACGCGATCCCTGTAGCGGAGGGCGCGGATAATAGCAGGCCCTGTTCAGCTGCACATGGTTAGGCTTGAACCCGTTGGGGAACCTTTCCGGGCATCGCGTCTCAAAACCGGATCGCAAGCGCGGTAATTGTGGCTCAAGCGCATGCGCTCGGATAGAATGGAGCGTTGCAGGCTGGCTTCGCAGCACCCAGCTGCATGACATTTTCTCGAAATTATCCACAGTCTGGAGGTAGCATGATATTGCGTTGGACTCTCGCCACGGCGACGTTATTGGCAACAAGCATCGCTTTTGCGCAAAGCGGATCGGCCCCGGCTACTGCGCCCGCAGCCAGTGCACCTGCACCGCTGACGGCGGCCGACAAGAACAATCTTTCGTATGCGATCGGTTTCCAGATCGGTAACGATTTTGTCGAACGCAAGATGGATATCGACATCAACACCGTGATCAAGGCGTTGCAGGACGGTTACGCCAAGCGTCCGCCTACCGTGCCGGAAGCCACCATGCGCGATGTGCTTGGTCGCATGCAACAGAAGATGATGACGGAAGCCAAATCCGAGTTCGACAAAGCGGCTGCGACCAACAAGGCGGCCAGCGCCAAGTTCATGTCGGACAATCGCAACAAGAAAGGCATCGTAGCGTTGCCCAGTGGCGTGCAATATCGCGTGATCGAAGACGGCAGCGGCAAGAGCCCGACCGCCACCAGCGAGGTGACCGTGCATTACCGTGGTTCGCTCGCCAGTGGCCTGGAATTCGACAGCTCGTTCGCGCGTGGCGAACCGGTGCACGTCAAGGTCGATTCGGTCATCAAGGGTTGGCAGGAAGTATTGCCGAAGATGAAGATCGGCGATCATTGGCAAGTATTTGTACCACCGGAAGATGCCTACGGTGACCGCGGCCAGCCGCCGCGCATCGGCCCGAACGAAGCGCTGGTATTCGAGATCAAATTGCTCGATGTGAAATAACAGCCGCGCGGTTGTTCCAGGCCTTTTATCGCCACCAGTCGGGATAAAAAGGGCAGACAGAAACGCCGCGGCCTGCCGCGGCGTTTTGTCATCTGCGATCAGAAATTTTAAAAACATGAGCAATCTGAATCTGCCAATCCTGAGTCCGTGCATCGGTATCTGTTACCTCGATGCGCAGGGTTACTGCGAAGGTTGCCATCGTACCGGCGACGAAATCGCACGCTGGATAAGTTACGACGATGCGCAACGCCGTTACATCATGGAGCAGCTGTTGCCTGCACGCGAATTGGTCAGGGCAGGGCAGTGACCGCGACTGACGTCAGCCTCGACGCGTTGGCGCGTGCCGCCCGCGCGCTCGATGATCCGCCGGGTGAACCGGCCTGGAATCACGACGAGCTGGCGGATTTGCTCGGCCCGGCGCCACGCAAACCGGCCGCTGTATTGGTGCCGTTCGTCACGCGTGCAGAAGGGTTGGCCGTGATATTCACGCGCCGCACCGAACACCTCAACAATCACGCCGGGCAGATCAGTTTTCCGGGTGGGCGAATCGAACCCAGCGATGCCGATGCGGTTGCCGCAGCGTTGCGCGAGGTACACGAGGAAACCGGCATCCAGCCGCGACAGGTGCGTCCGTTTGGTTATCTCGATTGCTACGAAACGATCAGCAACTTCCGGGTGACACCGGTGCTCGGCGAAGTCGCCAGCGACTATCTGGCTATCCCGGATCCGGTCGAAGTGGACGAAGTTTTTGAAGTGCCGCTGAGCTTTTTTCTGACAGCGGAAAACAAGCATATCCGCCGCATTCATTATCGCAACCGGCCGCGCGAGGTGGTCGAGTTCACGTACGGCGACTATCTGATATGGGGCGCTACCGCGGCCATGCTGGTCAATCTTATTTCCCGCCTGGAGCGATCGGCATGAGTTTCACCACCGTCATAACACCCGTGCAACTTGTGCCGCTGATCGGCCGCAACGATTTGTTGATTCTCGATTGCCGCCACGACCTTGCTGATCTTTCGCGCGGCGAACGTGCTTATGCACAAGGCCATATTCCGGGCGCGCAGTATGCCGATCTGAATCGCGATCTGTCCGATCTGACCAAGCCGGGCTTGGGGCGCCATCCGCTGCCCGATGCATCGATATTTGCGGCGACCCTGACGCGATGGGGCTATCGTTCGCAGCAGCAGGTTGTAGTTTACGACGAT
>JANXUW010000401.1 GCA_025351985.1 Pseudolysobacter sp. | reverse complement strand
CAATGCCGCCGCATCGACATCGATATACCCCCTGCTCAATCGCGACCATGCAATGCCTGCTGCAAACACCATTGCTGATCGGCAAAAGATACGCCGACGCTGCTGACAAAATCCGCACATGAATCCGTCAGCGGATTTTTTCTCGAACGACGTGCCGTGCTGAATGCTTCAGCCACGGCGTTGCATTTTCAATGACGTTTCGGCGTTATTTGATCTCGCAAAAACAATACGCGAACACGCCGGGCTTGTTGTTCTGCAGCGAGCTCAGCAGGCTCAACTGCTGGCGGATTTCCTGATTCGCGAATAGCGCCGCGGGCAGGCCGAGATCGAGATGCACGCCGAATTTCACCTGCGCATCGCTGCTGAGGCTCAACGCAAACCGCTCCCACGCCGACGGCTCTTTTTCGATATACGTCACGCGATAATCGTCGCCGAGATTGCCGCGTTTCGCCGCCGCTGCCGTCGCCTCGCGCAAGCCGCCGAGCTGGTCGACGAGTCCACGTTCTTTCGCCTGCGTACCGCTCCACACGCGACCGCGCGCAATCAAATCGATCTGCGCCGGGGTCTTGCCACGCGCCGCGGCCACCTTGCCGATGAAGTTCTGGTAACCCTTGTCGATCACGCTCTGGATCAGTGCGCCGACTTTCGGATCGAGCGGCAGCCGCACATCGAACGCACCGGCCAGCGACGTGGTACCGACGCCATCGGCGTGGATGCCGATTTTCGCGAGCGTGTTCGGAATATTCATGAACAAACCGAAGATGCCGATCGAGCCGGTGATGGTGTTCGGCTCGGCCCAGATCTCGTCGGCGTTCATCGAAATCCAGTAACCGCCGGACGCCGCGACATCGCCCATCGAGACCACGATCGGCTTGCCGGCTTTTCTCGTGAGCTCGACTTCACGGCGGATCAGTTCGGACGCAAATACTTCTCCGCCCGGCGAGTTCACGCGCAGTACGATCGCTTTCAGATTCTCGTCCTCGCGTGCCTCGCGCAACAAGCGCGCGGTGGATTCGCCGCCGATGCCACCGGCCGATTGCTCAGCGCCGCTGATCTCGCCTTCCGCCACGACGACGCCGATTTCGGGGCGCATGTCGCCGAGATTGTCGTGCTCGATCTGACTCAGGTAATCGCGCAGGTCGATCTGCCGGAACGTGTGTTCGGCCTCGTCTTTCACGCCCTTGGCAATCAACATGTCGCGCGCCTGATCGCGCGTTGCGAGCTGGTCGACGAGCTTCTGTTTCAGCGCGACCTCGGCGAGGTCTCCATTACTGGCCTTGAGCAATTCGGGATAATGTTCGATGTCCGATTGCAGCGTGGCCGGCGCGATCTTGCGTTGGGTGCCGACGTCGGCAAGGTAGTCGTTCCACACACTGCTCATCCAGAACAGGTCGGCTTCTTTCGCTTCGGCCGAACCGTGATCGAGCATGTACGGTTCGACCGCGGATTTGTATTCGCCGACGCGAAACACGTGCACGTCGACGCCGAGTTTATCGAGCGCTTCTTTGTAATACGTGTGATAACGACCGAGGCCTTCGAGCAGCACCGCGCCATCGGGATGTAGCAGAATCTGCGAGCTGTGCGCGGCGAGCAGATATTGCGACTGGCTCATGCCGTTGGATACGGTGATCACTTCCTTGCCGGCCGTTTTTACGCGATCGAACGCGGCGGCAATCTCACGCGAGCTGGCTTGGCCGACACTCGATATTTCGTCGGGAATAAAAACCACACGTTCGATGCGCGTGTCTTTTGCCGCGCTGTCGAGCGCGTGCACGAGATCGCGCAACTGGACTTCGCGGCGCTCGTTGCCGGCGATCTTGTCGATCGCACGTTGCGCCGGTGCGGCGGTGAATTGTTCGACGATCGCGCCTTTCGGATCGACCACGAGCGCGGTGCGCTCGGCGATCTTCGGCGCCTTCGCAAACATCGCGCCGAAGAAAATCACCAGCAGGAAAACGAAGATCAGGTTGAACACCAGTCGCCGCGTGAAATTCACCGTGTTCCAGAGCGCCCTGAAAAATCGCACGATGATATTGGGTCGTTGTTCCGCCATACCTTGCTCCTGAATGTTGAGATGCAGCTTAGCCAAAGCCCGCGCCGTACACACGCGACTTAAGTCATGGCTGCGTTGAAGAATGTGGCGCCAGCGCCATCGTCCGCCACGAATTATTCATGGCGAGACGGTAGAAGCGCGTGAACAGCAAGATCGCCGCCATGCCGAGCCCGGCAATCAGCCCGACCCACAATCCGCGCGGGCCGTAACCGTAATGAAAACCGAGCAGATAACCGAGCGGCATGCCGATGATCCAGTACGCGAGCAAGGTCAGCAACATCGGCACACGCGTATCCTTGAGTCCGCGCAGCGCGCCGTTGGCGACCACCTGGATACCATCGGAAAATTGAAAGATCGCCGCGAGCAGCAACAACTGACTGGCGAGCGCAATCACCTGCGCATCGTCGGAATACAGATGCGCGATCGGCACGCGCAACAGCCACATCAGCAACGCCGAAACCAGCTGGCTGCCTAGGGTCAGCGCGATGCTGACGAATCCGGCATAACGCACGCCGCTGTGATCGTTGCGCCCGACCGCGTTGCCGACGCGGATCGTCGTCGCCATCGCGAGCCCGAGCGGCAGCATGAAGGTGAGCGACGCGACATTGAGCGCGACCTGGTGTCCGGCCATCGCAGTGGCGCCGAGCGAGCCGATCAGCAATGCGGTGGCGACGAACAGGCCGCCTTCCATCAGGATGGATGTTCCCATCGGCAAGCCGAGCCGCAGCAACGCGCTGATCTGCGCAAGCACCGGCCATTCGAAACGCGCGAACAATTGCAGATCACGGTAATGTCGGCGCGTCATAACGTACGCCAAAAACGCCAGCGCCTGCAGCCACAACACGATTGCCGTCGCAATGCCGCTGCCGCGCGCACCGAGCGCCGGCAAACCGAGCCGGCCGTACATCAGCGCCCACGCCACGGGTAACAACAGACCCACGCCGAACAGGCCGAAATACAAGGTCGGACGTGGCCGCCGGATGCCTTCGCTCATGCCACGCAGTGCGAAATAAATCGCCAGCGCCGGCGCGCCAAAACTGATCGCACGCAAAAATTCCAGCGCTTGCGGCAACACCGTGGCATCGACACCGATCGCACGTAACAGCGGCTCGCTTTGCCGCACGGCGAAGGCCGCGAACAGACCCAGCGCCAATGCCAGCCACAGCGCCTGGCGGAACACCGCGCCGATCGACGCACGCCGATCGGCACCATCGAGTTGCGCCACGGTGGGTGGCAGCGCGAGCATCGTGCCGATCAGGAACATCATCGCGAACGACCAGATCTGGCTGCCGACCGCGACCGCCGCCAACGTACTTGCGCCGAGATGCCCGGCCAGAACCGTATCGATGAACGGCATCAGCATCGCACTCAGCTGACCCAGCATGAGCGGCACGGCGAGCGCGAAGGTTTCGCGCAATTCGCGCTTCAGGCGCGCGGCATCGGTGAAGGCAGAAAACAACATGATTGGCGCGTGACTCAAGGCAGGCTATCTTACCCGAGCGCGATGCGGCGACGCAGATCACTGCTTTTGAGGCTTGCGCAAAGCGTCTCGATTCGCAGACGACAAACGTCGTCGGCTTCGCAAAATCAACGGGGTAGTCATGGCGCGCGTTCTGCTTACCGGTGCTAGCGGTTTTCTAGGCAGTCATTTGCTGCAGCAATTGCTCGAGCAACACGTCGAAGTGCTCGCACTCGCACGCAGCGAATCCAGCGCCGCTGCCTTGCGCGCACTCGGCGCGGAACCGGTGCGCGGCGATGTGCGTGATGCCGATTCACTAAAGGCAGCGATGGCAACACCACTCGATGCGGTTTTCCATGTCGCCGCGGATACCAGCACGTGGCGCGGCGATGCGGCGCAGCAGACGCTCACCAATGTCGGCGGTACGCAGAATGTGGTCGCGGCGGTACGCGCCGCTAAAGTCGCACGCCTGATCCACACCTCATCGGTATCCGCTTTTGGCATGACCGAGGAAACGCTGACCGAAAATCTGCCACGTCGCGGCGTAGATTCCTGGATTAATTACGAGCGCAACAAGGCCGCGACCGAAGGTGCGGTGCGCGCCGCGGTCGAGCGCGGCGAGATCGATGCGGTAATCCTCAATCCCGCGCATATTCTCGGCCCCGGCGACCGGCATAACTGGGCGCAGATGTTCATCATGATCGATCAGGGCAAGCTGCCCGGCGCGCCACCGGGTGCCGGTGCGTTTGCCGATGTGCGCGAGGTCGCTGCTGCGCATATTGCGGCGTGGCGCGGTGGCCGCAACGGCGAGTCGTATCTGCTCGGCGGCGACCACGCGAGTTTTCTGACGCTGGCGCAGGGGATCAGA
>JANXUW010000358.1 GCA_025351985.1 Pseudolysobacter sp. | reverse complement strand
AGCTCGCCAGCATCGAGCTGGAAGCGCAGCAGCTTGTCCGAACCTTCGACGAATTCGCACGCGAGCACTTTGCCGATACGCAGATCGAGCTTGGCGAAATCGTCCATTGCGATGATCGCGGGCGGCGATTGTATGACCGGCGACGCGCTTGTCTCGGCTTTCGCGCTAGCGGATTTTTTTGTTGGAGCGGGGCTCGCCATTGGTTTTTCGACAGCGAGGGAATCTTTCGAGGCGTCGATCATGGCTTCGATATGTTTGGCGTCGATACGTGTGATCAACGATTGGAATGGCTGAATTTTTTTGCCAAGCAGTAGTTCATCGGCCTGAGAAAAATGATCGATTTTTTCGCCGAGAAAAATTTCGATATGAGTGGCGATCGTCGGAATGATGGGTTTGAGATAGATCGTCAGCAGGCGAAAAAAATTGATCGCCAACGTGCAGACTTGGTGCAGCAACTCGAGCTGCCCCGGATCTTTCGCGAGTTTCCATGGTTGCCATCCAGCGATAAGGCCGTTGATATAGTCGGCCTCGTTCATCACATCACGCGCGATTTGCGCGAAATCGCCTTCCTGGTAATGTCGCTTGTGCGATGAAACTTGCTCCAATCGATTTTTCGCAAACTCGTAATGCGCATGCAAATCGGCGTTGATCTCCGTTGCAAGTCTGCCATCGAAATGCTTTTCGATGAATCCCGCGCAGCGACTTGCAATGTTTACGAACTTGCCGACCAGATGCGAGTTGACGCGATCCTCGAACGCTTTCAAATCAAGATCGATATCGGTCGGCGCCGCGCTGAGCATCGTCGCAAAGTAATAGCGCAAATATTCCGCATTCAAACCCGCATCGAGATACGTGCGCGCCTGGATAAACGTGCCTCGCGACTTCGACATCTTCGCGCCGTTGACGGTGAGATAGCCGTTGACGTGCAATGCGGTCGGTGTGCGGAGTTTCGCGCCTTTGAGCATGGCGGGCCAGAACAAGCCGTGGAAGTTAACGATGTCCTTGCCTAGAAAGTGATGCATTTCGGCAATTCCGTCGAAGTTGGGATTGTCTTCGCGTTCCATGAACTGGTCGAACGATTCCGGCGTGAGTCCTTTTTCTTTGCCTCGCTCGCTCGCACAATATTTCTCAAAGCTGGCGAGATAACCGATTGGTGCATCCAGCCAGACATAGAAAAACTTGCCGGGCGCGTCCGGAATCGGAAAGCCGAAATACGGCGCATCGCGCGAAATATCCCAGTCGCGCACGCCGCCTTCGGAATCGAGCCATTCCTTGAGTTTGGCCTTGACCGAGGGATGCGCGACATCGCCGGCCAGCCACTCGCGCAGGAACTGCGCAAACTCGCCGACCTTGAAAAAATAGTGCTCCGAATCGCGCAACTCGGGCGTCGCGCCCGAAACCACCGAACGCGGATTTTTCAGATCGGTCGGCGAATACGTGGCGCCGCAGTTTTCGCAATTGTCGCCGTATTGATCGGCTGTGCCGCAGACCGGACATTCGCCCTTGATGTAGCGATCGGGCAGGAACATTTCCTTGACCGGATCGTATAGCTGACGCACTTCGCGCCGCGCGATTTTTCCGGTCTCGCGCAGGCGCGTGAAAATGTGTCCGGCCAGTTCCTGGTTCTCGGGCGAATGCGTGGTGTGATAGAAATCGAAATCGACATGGAACGCGGCGAAATCTTTTTCGTGGCCGGCCTGAATATCCTTGATGAATTCCTCGGGCGTAACACCGGCTTTTTCCGCCGCCAGCATGATCGCGGTGCCGTGCGCGTCATCGGCGCAGACAAAGTGCACAGTATCGCCTGCCATGCGTCGCGCGCGCACCCAGATATCCGCCTGGATATAGCCGAGCAGATGGCCGATATGCAGCGGGCCATTCGCGTAAGGCAGCGCGCTGGTGACAAGAAGCTGGCGAGCGTGAGTCATTCCGCTGGGATCCGTAGATTATCGATGAGGGATTATCGCATGCCGTCGCGCGATGGCTGCATGCCTCGGGTTTCGGGCGTCGCGTTCGGGGGCGGCGCTGCGAGAAAATATGGGGCCGGCAGCAGATTTGGGCAACCCGATCGGGGGATGGCGCGTTTTTCCGACATGCTTTGGCTCGTCATTCCAGCGTAGGCTGGAATCCATGTTGATTTTGCTTTGCCTGGCGCCTCGCCCAAGCGTTGTGAGCCAGGATCAAAATGGATTGACCAGCTCCGCTGTTGAAAAGCGCCTCAGCCTGCGCTGGAATGACGGCTCTTTTTTAGCGTCTTCTCGTTTCCCCCGTCTCTTCGTCGTTCCGGGTTCACCAAAAAAACTCAAAACTCGTCGCAGCCGAACTTCGCCAAGGCACTCTTCGCCGCTTCGCGTGCCATGCCGCAACTCTCGGCGAGTTTTGCGGTGTTGCCCATGCCGTTGGCGGCTTTTTGCAGCGCGGTGAGCCCTTGCGTGTAGGCCTCGCGATAACGCGGTTGATCGCTCGGTGGAACCTTGGTTTCGATGCAGGTGCGGTACAGCGTGAGATACGCATCGCACTCGTGCACGCCCACTTTTCCGTCGCCGCTGAGCGGTGTCGATGCCACGGTCGGGGCGGTTGTCACGGCATTGTTCGCAGCCGCTGCCGGCGCATCTGCGGGTTTCGCCGATGCTGCTGGCGGCGCTTTTTTATCCTGACATCCAGCCAATACGACGAACAGCACAAGCAGTGCAGGGATACGCGAAAAAAACGCCATGGGTTTTGACTCCAGAGAGAGGAACACAGCGCGCCAGAATGCCCGATTCTTGACCGCGGATGCAACAACGCCAGCCCGGATTTTCACCAAAGCTGGCGTTGCTGGATCACTCGATGTCAGGCCGCAGCAACTGACCTGCGTTTCTGCATATCTTACAAATCGGTACAGCCGTACTGCGTCATCGCCGTCTTGGTGGCGGCCTGCGCCTGCACGCACGCGGTTACCAGCGCGGATTTGCCGGACGGCGAAGCCGCCGCGGCACGCCACGCGTTACGCGTCTGCTCAAGGCCTTGCTGGAATGCCGCGCGCGCCGCATCGGGCACCTTGCCGCTGATACAGGTTTCATATTTGCGCAGGTAATCGTCGCACTCCGGCACACCGATATTCTGCACTACCGGAATCGGCGCATCGGCGGCGATCGTCGGTGCTGCTGCCGGGGTTACGGTAGGTGGCGGCGTTGGCGCGGCTGGCTGCGCTGCGGCGGGTTGCGCGGCTGGCGGTGGGGCTTCTTTCTGGCACGCACCGAGTGCGAGGATCAGGGCAAACGGAATGAGCGATCGGGTTATACGATTCATGGATAATCTCCGTGGTGGGCAAACAAATTCATTCTCGCGCTTCAAGCTCGCACGCGCTTCGAGTTTAACGCCACGCGGCAGCGAATACGAACGCAACCACGCAGGACGAGTCAGCCGCAGTTAATTGATGCAGCGTGGCGCGATGTTTGCGGCGGCGCGTGTCTGTGGCGGGTCTGTCCGCTACAATCGCGCCCTCGCGCTTGGCGACGATGCTGTCCAGAGTCATACCTCATGAGTTCAGTTTCACAGGAAAAAGTCCGGCAACTGCTTGATACCGTGATCGATCCGCATACCGAGCAGAGTTTGCTCGCCAGCGGCGCGGTGCGCGGCGTGGGTGTGGATGGCGACAAAGTGACGGTGGATATCCTGCTCGGTTATCCGGCCGCCACCTGGAAGGACATACTCGCTGCGCAGATTCAAGCCGCCTTGCTGGCCGATCCGTCGATCAGCGCGGCTACGGTTAGCGTGGCGTGCCGCGTGTTTGCGCACAAGGTGCAAAAAGATCTGACGCCGCTGCCGAACGTCAAGAACATCATCGCTGTCGCATCCGGCAAAGGCGGCGTCGGCAAATCCACGACCGCGGTCAATCTGGCACTCGCGCTGCAGGCCGAAGGTGCCAACGTCGGTGTGCTCGACGCGGATATTTATGGCCCCAGCGTGCCGCGCATGCTCGGCTTGAGCGGCAAGCCGGATTCAAAAGACGGTCGCCTGATCGAGCCAAAACGCAATCACGGTTTGCAGGTGATGTCGATCGGGTTCCTGATCGAGGAAGACACGCCGATGATCTGGCGCGGGCCGATGGTGACGCAGGCCTTGCAACAGTTGCTCAACGATACGCAGTGGGTCGAGCTCGATTATCTCGTGATCGATCTGCCGCCTGGCACCGGCGACATCCAGTTGACGTTATGTCAGCGCGTACCGGTCAGCGGCGCGGTGATCGTGACAACACCACAGGATATTGCGTTGCTCGATGCACGCAAGGGCCTGCGCATGTTCGAAAAGGTCGAGGTGCCGGTGCTCGGCATCGTCGAGAACATGAGCACGCATGTCTGCAGCCAGTGCGGCCACGAGGAACACATCTTCGGTGCCGGTGGCGGTGCCGCGATGGCGGCGCAATACCATGTGCCGATGCTCGGTTCGTTGCCGCTGGATATTCGCATCCGCGAGCAGGCCGACAGCGGCACGCCGACAATGATTGCGGCGCCGGATTCGAACCTCGCCGCGGCGTATCGATCGATCGCGCGTAACACGGCAGCGCGGCTGTCGCTCAACGCGCGCAACAAGTCGATTCAATTTCCGAATATTGTCATTCAAAATACGTGAGAGCGTGTGCAAGGTATTTGTTAGTCACCCCAGCGCAGGCTGGGATCCATCTTGATCTGCAGGCCTTTGAAAATGGATGCCAGCCTGCGCCGGGATGACGACGTCTGGGGATGATGAGCTTTCCCGGGCTTGCATGAAATTTATACTTCAACAGAGATCAGGCATGTCGATAAAATCAGATCGTTGGATTCGCGAAATGGCACAGCAGCACGGCATGATCGAGCCGTTCGAGCCGGGCCAGGTGCGCCAGAATGCGGGCGGCGGGCGGATCATTTCCTACGGCACTTCGAGCTACGGCTACGACGT
>JANXUW010000316.1 GCA_025351985.1 Pseudolysobacter sp. | reverse complement strand
GTTCTGGTCTGCGTCGGGCCCGATCCGCTATCGCAACGCGTGGTGCGTGCGGCGCGCCGCATGGCGTTCGCGCTGCATGCGCAATGGCTTGCGGTGTATGTCGAAACGCCGTATCTGCAGCGGTTGTCGAAAGGCGCTCGCGATCGCGTTTTGCGCACGCTCAAGCTCGCCGAGGAACTCGGTGCGGAAACCGCCAACCTCAGCGGCGAGAGTGTTGCGGCTGAGCTGATCGCCTACGCGCGGCAGCGGAACGTCAGCAAGATCATCGTCGGCAAACCGCTGCGCGCGCGCTGGCGCGATCGTTTCAGCCAGACTCTGGTCGACGAACTCGTGCGCCGGAGCGGGCACATCGATGTCTATGTGATCAGCGGCGAAGCGGGCGAACAATCGAGCGTGCCGCCGCGTGCAACCACACGATCGAGCCGCTGGCCGGCCTATGTGCGCAGCCTCATCGTGGTCGGGCTGGCGACCGCGATCTGTTCGCTGATGGTCGGGCATTTTGAATCGACCAATCTTGGCATGGTGTATCTGCTCGCGACGGTGATCGTGGCCGCGCGGATCGGTCGCGGACCCGCCGTGATGGCGACGATGCTCGGTGTATTGCTGTTCGATTTCCTGTTCGTGCCGCCGTATTTTTCGTTTGCGGTATCCGATAGCGAATACGTGATCACGTTTGTCGTGATGTTGGTGGTCGGGCTCGTGATCAGCAATCTCACCGCGCAAGGCCGGCGCCAGGCGAGCATCGCGCGCCATCGCGAGCGACGCACCGCCGAGCTGTACGAACTCAGTCGCGAACTCGCGCGCGCGCGCGATGTGTCGAGCATCAGCGAAATCCTGTGCCGCCACGTGCTGGCGAGCATCGATGGCGAGGCCGTGGTGCTGCTGCCGGATGCCGACGAACGCATCCAGGACCCGACCAATTTTTGCCGTCGCGGCCAGGCGCGTGTATCGGCCACGGTCGAGCGTTATCCGGTGCCCGGCAACGAGCTCGGCATCGCGCAGTGGGCGCACGATCATCGCGAGCCGGCTGGCATGCACACCGATACTTTGGCGAGTGCCGATGCGATCTACCTGCCGCTGGCGGCATTGCAGCGCAGCCTTGGCGTGCTCGCGCTGCGGCCGCAAGTGGCGCAGCAACTCGAAGTGCCGGAGCAACGTCATCTGCTCGAATCGTTTGTCAGCCAGGCGGCGGTGGCGGCGGAACGCGTGCAGCTCGCCGAGGCCGGCCATGCATCGGGGCTCGAAGTGGAATCCGAGCGCCTGCGCAACGTGCTGTTGAGTTCGATCTCGCACGATTTCCGCACGCCGCTGGCGAGCATCATCGGCTCGGCCTCGACCCTGCTCGAAAGTGCGCCGGGGCAGCTCGATGAAAAAAGTCGCCAGACCTTGCTGCAAACCTTGCTCGGCGAAGCGCGGCGCATGAATCGGCTGGTCGGCAATCTGCTCGATCTGACGCGTTTGAGTTCCGGGAAAATTTCGCTGACGCGCGATTGGATGGCGCTCGACGAAATGATCGGTGCGGTGCTCACGCGTCTGCAGTCAGCACTGGTCGATCGTCGGGTGCGGCTGGACCTGCCCGAATCGCTGCCGCTGGTTTCATGCGATGAAGTATTGATCGAGCAGGTGCTGGTCAACCTGATCGAGAACGCGATCAAGCACACGCCAGCGCAGACTGCGATCGATATCGGCGCGGAAATTGTCGACGCTGCGCTGGTTATTCATGTGCGCGATCACGGTGACGGATTGCCGCCCGGCGAAGAGAAACGCATCTTCGAAAAATTTCACCGCGTGAATGACGAGGGTCCGCAAAGCGGCTTCGGTCTCGGCCTGACGATTTGCAAATACATCGTCCAGGCGCATGGTGGCACGATCAGCGCGTACAACCGCAACGACGGCGGCGCCGAATTCCGTTTTACCTTGCCGATCGGATCGGCGCCGACGCTGCCAGCGCAGCGCGATGGCGATGCCGCGTCCGTGTTCGACGATACCGATAGCGCACCATGAGCGAGCCGCGCTGCAGCCTGTTGCTGATCGAGGACGATCCGCAGATTCAGCGGTTTCTCGCCACCGCGCTCGAAGCCAACGGCTTCGCTTTGCTGGTTGCGAGTACCGGCGCCGAAGGCCTGCAACTCGCGGCCATGCGTCAGCCGGAAATCGTGATTGTCGATCTTGGTTTGCCGGATATGTCCGGGCTTGAAGTGATACGCCGATTGCGCGAATGGTATCAACGCCCGGTGATCGTGCTGTCGGCGCGCAGTCAGGAATCCGACAAGGTTGCCGCGCTCGATATCGGCGCGGATGATTACGTCAGCAAACCGTTCGGCATCGGCGAATTGCTCGCACGTCTGCGCGTCGCGCAGCGGCATCAGATTTCGCGGCACAGCGGCCAGGTCGAAACGCGCATCGAGATCGGCAACCTCGTTATCGATCTCGCGGCGCGACGCATTCAACGCGATGGCGTCGATATCCATCTCACGCCGATCGAATACAAACTGCTCGGCGTGATGGTGCAGCATCGCGGCAAGGTGGTGACACATCGTCAATTGCTGCGCGAAGTGTGGGGCGCCGCGCATGTCGAGTCGCCGCAATACCTGCGCATCTACCTGCGTGCGCTGCGCGCGAAGATCGAGCCGGAACCCGCCCGACCGAAATACCTGCTTACCGAAATCGGCGTGGGTTATCGGTTTGCCGACGAGTCCCTCGTATCCTGATTTATTCCTGCTGGCGCACCGACGCCGGTAGTCGAATAAAAACGGCGCCGTTCTCGTCCGGCGCGGGCAGCACTCCCGCCTGGATGTTCAGCAGCAGCGAGGGGTACAAAAATCGTGGCGCGGGCAATGTGGCATCGCGTTGCGTGCGCAGCGTGACGTATTCCGATTCGTGGGTGCAGGCCTTTCGCTGCGCATTGTCGGTTTTCTCCGCCGCTATCGTGGTCTGTGCCTGCGCTTGTACACCCGCCGCCGGGTAGTCGTGGCAGAGAAACACGCGTGTCGTATCGTGCAGGTCGTACAGGCGTCCGATCGAGCGATATTGCGTGGCCGCGCTGCCGCCTGGGAAATCGCAGCGACCTGTGCCGGCTTCCGGCGCGAACAACGTGTCGCCGACGAAGACCGCATCGCCGATCAGATAGCTGATGCTGTCCACGGTGTGTCCTGGTGTGGCGATTACCGAACCATCGAGATCGCCGATGCGGAATCGTTCGCCGTCGTTGAGCAGGCGGTCGAACTGCGAGCCGTCTGCAGCAAACTCAACGCCGAGGCTGAACACTTCACCGAAGTGCCGCTGCACTTCTACCACGTCGGCGCAGATAGCGATTTGCGGCGTGGCGCCGACGTTGCGCAACGATCGTTTGAGCCAGCTTGCTGCGCTCAGATGGTCGGCGTGCGTATGCGTTTCGAGAATCCACTCGACGCGCAATCCATGCTCGTGAATATGCGCGAGCAATTGCTCGGCGGCCTCGCTCGAGATACGACCCGATGCAGGCTCGAAGTCGAGCACGGGGTCGATGATCGCCGCCGTGCGCGTGGCCGGATCGGTGACGATGTGGCTCCATGTGCGCGTGACGTCATGGAAAAACGAGTGCACAATGGTTGCCATTGGCATGTCACGGCGAGTTCTTGGGCGTGTGCGACAGCGTCATCCACAAATTGATCGCATACAGCAGTGCGGCCAGCCACATGCCGCCGCTGAAGATGCCCACCACGGGCGCGATCGAACGGTGACCGATCAACATCCACGCGAGGGCAAGCATCGATACCGGCACGGTGATTTGATACAGCCAGAAAAATACCGTGGCCAGGCGTGTTTCCAGCACCGCGGGGCGAACCAGACCGATCAGACCGATCAGGGTCGGTATCATGAAACCAAGCAGGTTCACATGCGCATGCACCGGTGCGAGCGTGAAGTTTTCGGTCGCCCCCATGTACGCGCCCAAGGTCATTCCCGCGACCAGATACAACGCAGCGATTTTCAAGAATCGAACAGCCATCATGATTATTTCCCCTGAATAAAGTCGCAGGATCGATTGATCTGCGGGCGTGGCGATTTCAACAGCAACAGCGGATTACTTCAAGGTTCCGCAGTTGCCAGGAAGGATCGATTCCATCTTGAAAATTGCCGCAACGGCTTGAATTACACGGTGTGTTGTAGATCGCAACCGTTCAATGACATGTGCCTGATGTGTTGGAGCACGTCTGCGAAATATGATGACGCAACAATCCGGCGTAATTGCCGAGAACGCCGGGCGTTACGTTCTTGTTGGTAAAATTCTTCGCCAAGAAACCCGTGATCGGCAGGCCCGCGAAAATATTGCCTTCGTTGGATGGCCTGAGCGCATGGCCGTTACCTGAAAGCAGCATGCCGACCATGCCGGATTTTCCCGTATCGGTGGGGTCGACAATGCCCAGTAGTGGTGAGCCTAAAATCGGTGATGTGAAGCCGATAAACGCTGCGGGCAGGAAGACTACGGTTTGTGCCTCCCAGCAAAGTGTGGGCTGCGGAGGTGAGGGTGGTGGTACGCCTATCCCCCCTGAAGAGTGCGGTGTTTTTCCTTCACGATCATATTTTTGCAGGCCAATCAGTTCGCAGGCCGTACCCGGCTTAGTGGAATCGC
>JANXUW010000292.1 GCA_025351985.1 Pseudolysobacter sp. | reverse complement strand
CTCGGTCTTGGCGCGCACGAGGATGCGACCACGACCGGTGCGGTAGGCTTCATGGATTCCTGCGGCGCCGTTGATGATGCCGGCGGTCGGAAAATCAGGTCCCGGCACGTATTGCATCAGCGCTTCGATATCGAGCTCGGGTTCATCGATCAGCGCGATCGTCGCATTCACCACTTCGGTGAGATTGTGCGGCGGAATATTCGTCGCCATGCCGACCGCGATACCGGCAGAGCCGTTGATCAGCAGGTTCGGAATGCGCGTCGGGAAAACGCTCGGCTCGGATTCTTTCTCGTCGTAATTCGGGACGAAGTCGACGGTTTCCTTGTCGATGTCGGCCAGCAATTCCGAAGACAGGCGATCGAGGCGACATTCGGTGTAACGCATCGCCGCGGCGGAATCGCCATCGACCGAACCGAAGTTGCCCTGGCCGTCGATCAACGGGTAGCGCATCGAAAAATCCTGCGCCATACGCACCAGCGCATCGTAGATCGAGGCATCGCCGTGCGGATGATATTTACCCATCACCTCACCGACCACACGCGCGCATTTCACGTACGGGCGGTTCCACATATTGTTCGACTCGTACATGCCGAACAGCACACGCCGATGCACCGGTTTCAGGCCATCGCGCGCATCCGGCAACGCTCGTCCGACAATCACGCTCATCGCATACGCGAGATAACTTTGACGCATCTCGTCTTCGATGTTGACGCGTATAACTTCCTTGGCGAGTTCTGCCATCAGAGGGTTCCTTTGCTAGCTGTCGTTTGAGCGCGTGGGAGCACGACTTTTGTGCTGCGGAATGCGCGGGCGTTAAGGCCCGAATTGTAGCACGCTGGGCACTCCGCAATCTCGCGGAAACCCTTGTTTTAGCGGCGAATAGCGATCATGCGCGGTGCACGGGATGAGGCGACCCGGAAATTCGCGCAATGGAGCCGGCAATGTGCCGGAAACGCCAATCCCGGAAATGCCGAAAGCCGTTCAAAAAGCGCATAAATTCAACGGAGTTTGCGGTCTGCCGTGGCGTGCTCGGCAGCGCCCGGAACGGGCTCGTCGGTAACCGTTGGTGTCGCGCGGAACACCCAGTATTTCGAGCTCAGATAATTCACCAGCAACCCGGCGAACGATCCGGCCAGAATCGCCACGACCGGAAACTCGTGGAAGAACGGAAAACGCAAACCGAGCGCAGCGTAGGTTCCGTAATTCAATGCAAAACCGCCGATCATCGCGACCAGATATCGCCGCCGCAGACCACTCTGGCTGGCATCGATCTGGTCGGCAAACGTGTAGCGCCGATTGAAATGATACGTGGTCACCACCGCGCACAAAAAAGCGATCAAGCGCGAGACGTAATAGTTCATGCCGACGATGCGCAACAGCAGCAAAGTGATGCCTGCATCGACGACAAAACCCAGCGTACCGGCGATACCGAACAGCATGAAACGACGTAGTCCGGCTTTCATGCGCGTCGATTTCCGCATTTTTGTCGCGACAAATCAAAACAGATCATGCGCGGTTTTCGCCTTTGCCGGCAATATCGAAAGTTGCGCGATCGGCTAAATTTTTATCCGCAAACATCGCGTGCATGCTTTGGTTATTCGGGGCGTGAATAATACCGCGTTCTGTGACGATGGCATCGATCAGCGCGGCCGGCGTGACATCGAACACCGGATTCCACGCCTCGCCGCCTTCGACCACGCTGCGCTGTCCGGCGGTGTGCAGCAGCTCGGTCGCATCGCGCAATTCGATATCGATGGTATCGCCGTCCACGGTGTCCATATCGACCGTGGACGATGGCGCGACCACCATGAATTTGATGCCGTGATACCGCGCGGCGATCGCCAGTTGATACGTACCGATCTTGTTGGCGGTATCGCCATTCGCGGCGATGCGATCAGCACCGACGATCACCCATTGCACCGCTCCGGTTTTCATCAGGTGCGACGCCGCGGAATCCGCAATCAACTTTGCCGGAATGCCATCGCGCACCAGTTCCCACATCGTCAGTCGCGCGCCTTGCTGCCAAGGCCGCGTCTCGCCCGCATACACCTGTGCGATCTTGCCGGCAGCTACGCCAGCGCGAATCACACCCAGCGCAGTGCCAAAACCAGCCGTGGCGAGCGAGCCGGTATTGCAGTGCGTGAGCACGCCGCAATGTTGTGGCAGCAGACTCGTACCAAGCTCGCCCATATGGCGATTTGCGGCGAGATCCTCGTTCTGGATTGCAGAGGCTTCCAGCGTCAGCGCGGCCAATGGATCGTTGCCATGATTCAACGCAGCGCGCATGCGACGCAACGCCCAGGCAAGGTTGACCGCGGTCGGTCGCGTTGCATTCAATCGCGACAAAACTGGCTCAAGATTTGCCGCATCTACCGCAACGCCTTGCACGCGTAATGCCTGAGCGGCGAGCACGACGCCCCACGCGGCAGCGATGCCGATCGCC
>JANXUW010000287.1 GCA_025351985.1 Pseudolysobacter sp. | reverse complement strand
ACAATATTTTTTCTTTCACTATGCGCGATGTCGGGCATGTCGATGGGCCAGAAGTGCGATGCGGCTACGCTGGTCATGATGTTTGATTTGGTCAAGACGAGTAACCAGAACAAGCCCAGCGATGTCATCGCGTTTGTCCAGAGGTTCAAGTTGAAAAATATCGACACCGGCAGGACTTACAAAAGCAGTGCAACCCGTGCTGATCAAGTGGCCGTGTTCGACGTTCCGCAAGGCACCTACTGCCTTTACTCTGTTAATCTTTACGTAAATATGGAGCTGGAATATTGCAAGAGCCCAAATTTTCGAGTGGAAGAAGGGAAGATCAATAATGCCGGAAAGTGGCGGCTCGGCTATTCCTACGAATCACACGCCATGTTGCTTGTATATGCGTTCAAGGACCCGGACGCAGTTATTTCGCGTGCACGCGAAACAGATGGCAACCTGTTCAAGTAAGTAGGGTTGTGCGCGCAAAAGTCCGAATATTATTTGCTATTTATTCGGTACGGCTGTCAGGTTTTGGACAACGCTTCGGGGTGACACAGAAATCTCAATGCGTACCCAACGCGCCGTAAACCGCAGTCGAAAACTTGCCGGGGTCGCCCCACTCGCTATTTGTCATGACGACGACGCCGTTTTTTTCATGCGGGTAAATCACGAGGCGGGTGCGGGTTTTTTCCTGCGAGCCGTCGTGCGAGATCTTGAGTTTTCCGGCCTTGTCGGTTTGCACGACGAAGCCGAGTCCACGCTCGGTCAACTCACCGTTCTTCAGCGTTTGTTGTGTCCACATCTCGTTCTCGATCTTGCTTGAAACCAGGCGATGGTTGATCAGGCCCGCGGCGAAATTTGCGAAGTCGTCGATGTTGGAAATGAAGCCACCGCCACCGAGTTTCCAGCTGACATCGGTATCGCTGGAACGCTCGATTTTTTCATCGTGCTTGCGATAACCGACTGCACGATTCGCGATATTCAGCCATTGATAATCCGGCCGCAACGTGAGCAAACCCAGCGGCTGCGCGATGCGATCGTGTACCTGATCAGCAAACGCCTGTTTGCCGGCGCGTTGCGCGACGGCGCTGAGCAAAATGAAACCGTGCGTGGAATAGGAATATTTTTCGCCGGGCGCATTCACCAGCGGCGATTCCTTGAACGTATCGAGCGCGAGAATCACATCGGCAAACGGATGCGGCCTCGCATAACTGCGCTCGGTGCGGATCACCGGACCATTGTCGTAGTGGACGATACCGCTCTGATGATCGAGCAGTTCGCGCGTGGTGATGGTGGCGCCTTTGTCCGGAAATTCCGGCACGAGCTTGCGCACGTCGGCATCGATATTCAACGCGTTTTTCTGCACCAGTTGCATCGTGGCGATGGCAGTGAGCATCTTCGAGCACGACGCCCAGCGGAACATCGTGTCGGTGGTGACCGGAATCTTTTTTTCGCGATCCGCCAGGCCGTAGCCCTTGCTGTAGACCAGCTTGCCGTTTTCGACGATGCCGATCGCCACACCGACGACGTGCTGATTTTTCATCTCGGCATCGACCGCTGCATCAACGGCGACAGCGCGATCTCGCGACAGGCCATCGATGGTCGGCGCACGCGCCAACGCAATGTCGCTGCCAACCAGCAAAAGCAGCAACGCAAAAAAAGCGCGACGCAAGATCATGGCGAACTCCGAATTCGACGAGTGTCCGGATTATGCGTGCGTGCGCGCCGGATATCGAGTGTACAAAACCATGATTGCGGCGGCAGGATCAGCCGCGATTGCCATCCGCCACCACGACCACCGCCGTGCCGTAGCAGAGCACTTCGGTCAGGCCCGCCATGATTTCGGTCGCGTCGTAACGCATGCCGACGACGGCGTTGGCGCCGAGTTTCATCGCGTGCTGGCACATCGTCTGGTAGGTTTCCGCACGCGCCTGTTCGCACAGGTTGGTGTAGATCGTGATGTTGCCGCCGAACAGGGTCTGCAGGGCGCCGAAAAAACTGCCGACCACCGAGCGCGAACGGACGGTGATACCGCGCACCACACCGAGGCTGCGCGTGATGGTGTAGCCCGGCAAATCCATCGTTGTTGTCACCATCGAATTTTGCATTTCGACTCTCCGTTATCGAACTCGTTATTGTCGATGCGCGACTCGCCATGCGTGAACATGGCGAGTCGTCGGCACCGGAATCCGCGTTTATTTCTGCGTCGCGATCCAGTCGTCGATCACACGCTGCAACAACTCCAGCGGCAGCGCGCCGTGGATCAGCACCTGATCGTGGAATTGCTTGATATCGAATTTCGGCCCGAGTTGCTGCTTGGCTTTTTCGCGCAACTCGAGAATTTTCAGCATGCCGACCTTGTATGCGAGCGCCTGGCCCGGATCGACGATGTAGCGTTCGATCTCGGCGGTGACATCGCTCTCGGCCATGCCGGTATTTTCCATCATGTAGCTGATCGCCTGCTCGCGCGTCCAGTGCTTGTAGTGGATGCCGCTGTCGACCACGAGGCGCACCGCGCGCATCATTTCATCGCGCAGACGGCCGAGATTGTCGAGCGGGTTTTTCTCGAAACCGAGCTCCCACGCCAGACGCTCCGAATACAGCGCCCAACCTTCGACATACGCGGTGAACGGCAGCACGCGACGGAAAAACGGCACGCCGGTCAATTCCTGCGCCACCGAAATCTGGAAATGATGCCCCGGAATGCCTTCGTGATACGCCAGCGAGCGCATCGCGAATTTCGGCGTCTCGGCGGTATCGCGCATATTGGCGTAGAACACGCCGGGACGCGTGCCATCGAACGATCCGCCTTCGTAATACGCACCCGGCGCGGTGGCCTGCGCGAACTCGGGCACGGCCTGCACTTCGACGCCGAGTTTCGGGCGCACGTTGAAGGTATTGCCAAGACCGGCGTTGACCTCATCGAGTATCGCCTGATACTGCTTGAGCATCGCCGCCTTGCCTTCCGCAGTATTCGGAAACAGCTGCGCCGGATCTTTCGCGAGCTGCTGCACGCGCGGGCCGATCGGCCCCTCGGCGAGGCCCTGGCCCTTGAGGATTTCATCCATCTCGGTGGTGATGCGTGCGACTTCGCTCAAGCCGAGCTGATGCACCTGCTCCGGCGTCATGTCGGTGGTGGTCTCTTCGCGCACGCGATAGGCGTAATACGCATCGCCGTTCGGCAGGTGCCAGGCGCCATCGTTGCTTTGCGCTTTCGGCTGCAACTGGGTGAAGTAGTCGCTGAGTTTCTTGTACGCCGGATACACGCTTTGCTGGATCGCCTGATCAACGCCGGCGAGCAGCGAATCACGCTTGGCCTGATCGAGCTGGTCCGCCGGAATCTTGTCGAGCTTGTCCTTGAAACTCACGTACAGCGGATTTTCCTTCGACGGTTTAGCGGTAAAGCCGTCCATTTGCTTGAGCACTTCCTCGACCGTGAATTTTGGCGGGATGATGTTCTTGCTCTCGCGCAGACGCAAGCCTTCGATCACCTGATCGAACTTGAGCGGAAACTTGTTGAGGCGCGCGATATAGTTTTTCGCATCGCCTTCCGACTTCACCTGATGCGTGCCGGTCATGAAATTGGTCAGCGAACTCT
>JANXUW010000280.1 GCA_025351985.1 Pseudolysobacter sp. | reverse complement strand
ATGCCGATGCGAATCTGCAGCTCGACGAATTGTGAGGTGACGATGCGGTCGCTCTCGGCGGTTTTCACGCCCTCCGGCACCATCGGCTGATCGCTGACCAGCAATAATGCGCCGGCCGGAATGCGATTCGCGAACGCGGTGATGAAGATCGTCGCGGTTTCCATGTCGATGGCCATGCAGCGCGTGCGGCGCAGATACGACTTGAACGCCTCGTCGTGTTCCCACACACGGCGGTTGGTGGTGTACACCGTACCGGTCCAGTAGTCCTTGCCGAAATCGCGGATCGTCGAGGACACCGCACGCTGCAGGGTGAATGCCGGCAACGCCGGTACTTCGGCCGGGAAATAATCGTTCGATGTACCTTCGCCGCGCAACGCGGCAATCGGCAGGATCAAATCGCCGAGCTGATTCTTTTTCTTCAGGCCACCGCATTTGCCGAGGAACAAAACTGCTTTCGGCGCGACGGCGGAAAGCAGGTCCATGATCGTTGCGGCGTTCGCACTGCCCATGCTGAAGTTGATGATGCTGAGTCCGTCCGCATGCGCATTCGGCATCGCCTTGTCGCGCCCCTGAACCTCGACGTTGTGCGCCTGGGCGAACCATTCCACGTAGTTCTGAAAGTTGGTCAGCAGGATGTATTTGCCGAAATTTTCCAGCGGCGTGCCGGTGTAGCGTGGCAGCCAGTTCCTCACGATCTCTTGCTTGTCGCGCATTATCTCTCCCATCCCATCTTCTTGATGCATTGCATTAAAAGCGTCTGACAAAATGCAGTAAAGCACGGCATTTTACATCCTGCCGAAAATCATGCGATGGCGGCGAAATACATCGCGCAGCATGGTCCGGACCCCGCCACTCTGCGCAGAGAAAAAACACCAATCAGCGCAATGCCGGATCGGCGCGCACGCGTTCGATGATCAGGTCCAGAAATGCGCGCACGGTCGGCGAGGCGTGTCTTCCTTCGCGATGCACTACATGCACCGGCAGCGCCGCGGGTTCAAACTTTTCGAGTGCGATCTTGAGCTTGCCATCGCGCAAATATTCGGCCACTTGATACGACAAAAGCTGCGTGAGACCAAACCCACTCATTGCCGCCACCGCGGCGGCGGCAGTGGTCGACGTGCTCAGCCGCGGTTGCAGCTTGACGATATGCGCCGCGCCATTTTTTACCAGCCGCCACTCGGGTGTTGGCGTCACGCTGTTGGCCGAAATGATGCTGTGTGCCGGCAGATCTTCAGGCGTCTTCGGCACGCCATGTTTCCTGAAATACGCCGGCGCGCCGCAGATCACACGACGCACCTGGCCGACACGTATCGCCTGCATCGATGAATCCGGCAGCTCGCCGATCCGCACCGCCACATCCACCCCCTCGTCGAGCATGTTGACCACCCGATCGAGGAACAAGCACGTCGCGCTGACGTCGGGATAACGCCGCAGATATTCGGTGACGATGGCGGTAACGAACTGGCTGCCGAACAGCACCGGCGCGGTAAGCACAAGTCGTCCACGCGGCGCGCCATGCACGCCGCTCGCCGAGGCATCAGCCTGCGCAAGTTCGGTCATAATGCGCCGACAATCCTCCGCATAACGCGCCCCGGATTCGGTCACGCGCACGATCCGCGTGGTGCGCGTCAGCAAGCGCAATCCCAGATGATTTTCGAGTTCGTTGATCGCTCGCGTCACTGCCGGCGGCGAAATATTGAGCTTGCGTGCAGCGCCGGCAAAACCGCCGCTATCGACCACGGCGACAAAAATGTTGAGGAGATGAAACCGATCCATTATTCCAATTTACGGAATAGTGTTTTGCATTTCAAGATGATTCTATGCTCGCTGCGGCTTGATTATGCTTTCGTTCGTCGCCGGAACCTTGACGAATAGGCGCAACTCCCGAACCCAAACGCAAAGGATTTTTCTCATGTCGCGCATCAACATCCCCACCATCGAACAATCGCTCGAAGCCAGCAAACCGTTGCTGGCCGCTGTGCAGCAACAGCTCGGTGTCGTCCCCAATCTGATGAAACTGGTCGGTCATAGTCCGGCCGCGCTCGAAGGTTATCTGTCGCTCAACGGCGCGCTCGCCAAGGGCAAACTCAATGTGCAATTGCGTGAGTCCATTGCGCTGACCGTGGCCGAATACAACGGTTGCGATTATTGTCTTTCCGCCCACGACTATCTGGCGCGCAACGTCGCCAAACTCGGCGATGAGGATATCGAAGCGGCTCGCGCTGGCCGCTCGGACGACCCTCGCGCCGACGCCGCATTGCACTTCGCTCGTCGCGTCGCCGCAACGCGTGGCCATGTTGACGATGCCGATCTGGCAGCGTTGCGTGCTGCCGGATTCGACGACGCCAGCATCATCGAAATCGTGGTGACGGTGGCGCTGAATGTGTTGACCAACTACGTCAACAACGTCGCGCAGACGGATATCGACTTTCCTCAGGTACACGCCAGAATCGCGGCTTGATGGATTCGGTTGCGGCAATGGCGAGGGCAGTGAACGCGCTGGCTCTCGCCATTCTGATTTAATGGAATCAGGCGAATCAAGCGGGAATTCGCGGTGCCTGGTGCAGGGTTTTTTGGCTCCTGTTGGCGCATTATAGGCAGGTCAAATGACTATCGAGATTGCACATGCTGCTGACCGCCGTACTCGCTCTTGTTGTTGCGCTCGTCCTGTTGTTTCTCGGACGCGGTTTTCTCGCATGGGTCGCCGCCGCGGGCATCTGGCTGATCGGCTGGCGCACGATCGGCGTGACGTCGCCGACCTTGTTTGTCGTCACGATCATCGTACTGCTGGCGCTCGCACTTTTGTTCGGCCTGCCACCACTGCGGCGCGCACTGATTTCCGGCACCGCGATGAAAATCATGGCGAAGGTTTTGCCGCGGCTGGGCGATACCGAACGCATCGCGCTCGAAGCCGGCACGGTGTGGTGGGATGGCGAATTGTTCTCGGGTCGGCCGCAATGGAACACGCTGCTGGATTTCGTGCCGCCGAAACTCAACGCCGACGAACAGGCATTCCTCGACGGGCCGGCTGAAGAACTCTGCCGCCGCCTCGACGATTGGGAAATCCAGCAACAACGCGATCTGCCGCCGGAAATCTGGGCCTACATCAAACAGCAGAAATTCTTCGGCATGATCATTCCGAAAGAGTTCGGCGGCCATGGATTTTCCGCGCTGACGCATTCGCGTGTGGTGACGAAGATTTCGAGCCGCTCCGTCGCCGCGGCGGTGACGATCATGGTGCCGAATTCGCTCGGCCCCGGCGAGCTGCTGATGCATTACGGCACCGACGAGCAGAAAAAATATTACCTGCCGCGCCTCGCCAACGGCGATGAAATTCCGTGCTTCGGCCTGACCGGCGCCGAAGCCGGATCGGACGCCGCCGCAACCCAATCCGAAGGCGTGATCGAACGTGGTTTGTACGACGGCAAAGAAATCATCGGTCTGCGCCTGAACTGGAAAAAACGCTACATCACGCTGGCGCCCGTGGCGACCCTGGTCGGCCTCGCATTCCGCATCAAGGATCCGAACAAGTTGCTCGGCGATATTGAGGATCTCGGCATTACCTGCGCCTTGATTGCGGCGAACACGCCCGGCGTGGAAATCGGCCAGCGCCACGATCCGATGGGCGTGCCGTTCATGAATGGGCCGATCGTCGGGCGCGATGTCTTCGTGCCGCTGGATATCGTGATCGGCGGCACTGCCGGCATCGGCCAGGGCTGGCGCATGCTGATGGAATGCCTCGCCGCCGGACGCTCGATTTCGCTGCCGGCGCTCTCGGTCGGCGCCGCGCAAATGTCGACGCGCATCTGCGGCGCGTACGCCACCGTGCGCGAACAATTCGATACGCCGATCGGCCGCTTCGAAGGCATCGAGGAACCGCTCGCGCGCATGGCCGGACTCACGTACTTGATGACCGCCACGCGTACGCTCACGTGCGGTGCACTCGACGCCGGCGAAAAACCGGCGGTGATCGGCTCGATCGCGAAAGCCTATTTGACCGAAGGAATGCGCAGCGTAGTGAGCGATGCGATGGACATTCGCGCCGGTGCGGCGATTCAGCGCGGCCCGCGCAATTCGCTCGCGCGCGCGTGGGATGCGGTGCCGATCGGCATCACCGTGGAAGGCGCGAACATCCTCACGCGTTCGATGATCATCTATGGCCAGGGTGCGATTCGCTGCCATCCGTTCGTGCAGATCGAAATCAAGAGCATCGCCGAAAACGATCTGAAAAGTTTCGACACCGCTCTGTTCGGTCATATCAATTTTGCCGTGCGCAACGCCACGCGCTCTTTGCTGCTCGCGTTCAGCGGCAGCCGACTCGCCGCCGCACCCCGCACCGAAGACACCGCACGTTATTACCAGCATCTGTCGCGCTTCTCGGCGGCGTTTGCGCTGATCTCGGATACCGCGATGGGCACGCTTGGCGGCTCGTTGAAACGTCGCGAAAAAATCTCCGGCCGGCTCGCCGACGCGCTCGCCTACATGTATCTCGCGTCGAGCACACTCAAGCGTTATCACGACGAGGCCAAGACCACGGCCAATTACAGCCTCGTGCGCTGGGCCACCGAACTTTGCCTGTATCGCGTGCAGGAAGCGCTGCTCGGCGTGATCGAAAATTTGCCGACCAAACCCGCCGCAATTTTATTGCGCGCGTTGATCTTTCCGCTCGGTGCGCGCTTTCGTCCGCCGTCCGATACGCTTGGTGCAAGAGTCGCGCGCGAGCTGCTCGAAGATCGCGAAACCCGGCTCAATCTCACTCAGGATATTTATGTTCCCGGTCAGGACGAAGCCGGCCTCGGCGCGCTCGAAGCGGCGCTCGACAAGGCGGTACGCGCGATCCCCGTCGAGACCAAATTGCGCGATGCGGTGCGCGCCGGCAAGCTCGATCGTGCGCCGGGCTACATGCTCGACGACCTTGGATTGAAAGCCGGTGTGATCAGCCAGGCCGAATACGCGTTATTGCAGGAAGCCGAAGCCGCGCGTAACGAAGTGATACAGGTCGATGCCTTCGATCCGCTCGTGTTCAAGACGCTGCATTAACCGCGCGCAGCGCAGTCGTCGCCATCGGGAGATCCCATGCAAAAAGCACTCTGGTATTTTGATTTCATTTCACCGTTCTGTTATTTGCAACTCAAGCAGATCGAGCGCCTGCGCGTGGTCTTGCCGATCGTGCCGGTGCCGATCCTGTTCGGCGCGGTGCTGGCGCATCACGGCAATATCGGGCCGGCGGAAATTCCGGGCAAGCGCTTGCACACGTATCGCATGGTGCAATGGCAGGCAAAACGCAGCGGCATCGACCTGCGTTTTCCGCCGGCGCATCCGTTCAATCCGATCAGCGCCTTGCGCCTGAGCATCGCGCTGGACAATCGCTGGGAGGCGATCCGCGCGATCTTCGATCATCTCTGGCGCGATGGCAAAACCGGCGATAGCGCCGGCACTCTCGCCGAGGTCGCGGCAAGATTCAATTGCGCGGATATCGCCGCAGCTATCGATGCGCCGGCGGTGAAAACAACCTTGCGCGCAAACACCGAGGC
>JANXUW010000246.1 GCA_025351985.1 Pseudolysobacter sp. | reverse complement strand
CTTGAGCCTGATCGTCGACAACCTGTTCGATACCAAACCGCGCAAGGACAGCACCTGGACCCAATATCCGTATTACACCAGCCGCTGGTTCAGCCCGGTCGGGCGCGCGTATTTCGTCGAGTTCAACTACCGCTTTGGCGGCAGCGAAGGCAAGTAATTCGATCCAGAAAGTTTGCTGACCTCATCGTTTGAGGATGGCACCGCCCGCATCCAGGTTGCGTGGCGGTGCCTTTTTTTTAGCCGTTTATATGGCCAGACTGGAATTTTTACAGGCGCACTTGTTTGGCGCGAGATGCGCGCAAACGTGTCACCGGCTGCACGACAAGAGCGTGCAGACCCGACGTTATCGAGCCGAAACGCGAAATCGAACGTTCCGCAAATTCAGCCGTGCTTGGGCGCTGCGAGCTTTTTATTGGTATGCCGTTGCCGATGCACCCGCTCGAAACCGACGAAGGCTGAACCGAATTCCGTGGCCGCGTCGAGTCGCGCGTGCACCGCATCGCCGAGGTGCTCGATCACGTCTTCGAGCAGCAGATTGAGCAGGCTCGAAATCGGCGCGTGGTTGGCCCAGAAGCGCCCCGAATCGGTACGCGCCGGCAGCACGCACGGCGTGAGTGTCGATGCCCAGCTGCAATACACGTCGGTGGCGATCACGAGCGGTATGCCGAGGCTCGATGCTTTCTCGCCAAGCAGGCGAAACCAGCGCGAGTAACGCCGGCAATCGACCATCACCACGCAACTGTTGGCGCTCGCTTCGGTACGCAAATCGGCGAAAGCGCGATTTTCAACGGTGATGTAACGCACACCGGGCCGCACATAAGCGAGATGATCGGCGAACGCCAGCGCGAGGCCGCGTTCGGTCTGGAAACCTGCAACAAATACCTTGTCGGCGCGCGCGATCAATTTCGCCGCGTCGTGCCACGCCGCGGTTTCGGTCAGCGCGTGCACCGCTTCGATCGCTTCGAGTTCGGCTTTCAGCGCGCGCGTTCGATCGACGCTTTTCAACACGGTCGGTGTCTTCGGCGCGCCGCGACGATTCCACGGCGCGAGATCGGAAACTTCCGAACACATCTCCGCGCGCAATTCGGCCAGGCCTTTGTAACCGAGCGCCTTCAAGGTACGGCCGACGGTCATCGCGCTCACGCTCAGGCGCTTGCCGAGCGAATCCGCGGTTTCGAACGGCAGTTGTTCCGGATGCGCGGCAAGGTGGCTCGCCACCGCCTGCTCGGCTGTGCTCAATCCGCCCAGGCGCTTTTCGATCAGCGCCTGATACTGGTAATCGTGGACTTTTTCGACGACGTTTTTCTTGACCATGAATATGCGAAATGCTCAGGCGATTGCGCTATGAATCACGAATGCGGCGGACGAAGACATCATCTATCGGTACGCGGCACAGACTGGCGCAGCTGCGAATGCCGCACACCATACGCAGCATAAACCACGAAGCCAAGCGCGAGCCAGATAACCAGCCGCAGCCAGGTATCGTGCGGCAGGCTCAGCATCAACGCGATGCATATGACGATGCCGGCGAGCGGCACCCACGGATAACCCGGCACACGAAACGGCCGCGGCAAATCCGGGCGTTGCTGGCGCAACAGGATCACACCGAGGCAGACAATGGCGAACGCGAGCAAGGTGCCGATCGAAATCAATTCACCGAGCAATTGCAGCGGAAACAATCCGGCGATCACCGCCGTGGTGATGCCGGTGACGAGCGTGCCGAGATGCGGCGTGCGCCAGCGCGGATGCACCGACATGAACAGTTTCGGCAGCAGACCATCGCGCGCCATCGCGTAGAAAATCCGTACCTGCCCGAGCAGCGTGACGAGCAGCGCCGAGATCAATCCGACCACCACGACCGCACCGATCAGCGGCTTGGCCCAGGCCAGCGCCGGCCCCGCTTGCGCAATCGCAACGTAGACCGGATCGGGCACGTTGAGGCTGCGATAGTCCGCCAGCCCGGTGATCATCAGCGCGACCAGCACATACAATGCCGTGCAGATCGCGAGCGAGGCGATCAAGGCGAGCG
>JANXUW010000244.1 GCA_025351985.1 Pseudolysobacter sp. | reverse complement strand
TCATGGGCGGCATCGCCGCGCTCGCGCGCGAACGCGGCATCGGCGTGAGCGGTTCGGATCAGAATATCTATCCGCCGATGAGCACCCAACTCGAACACCTCGGCATTGAACTCAAGCCCGGCTACAGTGCCGAAAATCTGCAGCCCGCGCCGGATCTCGTGATCGTCGGCAACGCGTTGTCGCGCGGCAATGCGGCGATCGAACACATGCTTGATACGCGCCTGAATTATATTTCCGGCCCGCAATGGCTCGGCGAAAACGTGCTCGCCACACGTCAGGTGCTGGCCGTTGCCGGCACGCACGGCAAGACCACGACCACCAGTTTGCTGGCGTGGATTCTCGATCAGCAGAACCTGCAGCCAGGATTTCTGGTTGGCGGCGTGCCGGCGAATTTCGGCGTGTCGGCGCGGCTCGGCGACGGCGCGCAATTTGTGATCGAAGCCGACGAATACGACACCGCGTTTTTCGACAAGCGCTCGAAGTTCGTGCATTACCGTCCGCACATCGCGATCCTCAACAATCTCGAATACGACCACGCCGATATTTTCCCCGACGTCGCCGCAATCCAGCGCCAGTTCCATCATCTCGTGCGCATCGTGCCCGGCAACGGTCGCCTGATCGTCAACGCCGAAGATCCGTTCCTGCGCGAGGTGCTCGCGATGGGTTGCTGGACGCCGGTGGAAACCTTCGGCATCGACACTGGCGACTGGCGCGCGCGACTGATCGAAAAAGACGGCTCGGCATTCGAAGTCAGTCACGCCGGAAAAATCATCGGCAGCGCGCGCTGGTCGCTGCTCGGTCGGCACAACGTGATGAACGCACTCGCCGCGATCGCGGCCGCGCATGCCGCGGGTGCAGATGCGGCGTTGGCGTTGAACGCGTTGGCGTCGTTCGAGAACGTGCAGCGACGCATGGAGTTGATCGGCACGCACAACGGCGTATCCGTCTACGACGATTTTGCGCATCATCCGACGGCGATCGCGACCACGTTGGCGGGTTTGCGCGCCAACGTCGGCGCGGCGCGCGTGCTGGTCGGCATCGAACCGCGCAGCAACTCGATGCGGCTCGGCGCGCACGCCGACGAACTCGCGCCGAGTCTGCGCGACGCCGATGCCGTGGTGTTGCTGCAACGCGCCGAATTGCCGTGGGATGCCGGCAAAGTCACGGCCGCATTGGATAATCGCGGGCAAGCAGCAGCCAGCGTCGATGTGCTGATCGATGCCTTGCTTGCACAAACCCGCAGCGGCGACCATGTCGTGTTCATGTCGAACGGCGGCTTTGAAAATGCGCCGCGGCGTTTTTTCCAGGCGTGGCGCGAGAGTCATGCGCCATCGGGCATGGAACAATAGCCAGCGCTTTCGTCCGCCATCAACGTTGCATAAACTAGCGCCGTGACCACTACCGATCTGCCACTGTTTCCGCTGTCGTCCGTGCTGTTTCCGGGCGGGCCGTTGACCTTGCGCATTTTCGAATCGCGTTATCTCGATATGGTGCGCGAGTGTTCGCGTACCGGCAGCGGATTCGGCGTTTGCCTGATCCTCGAGGGTGGCGAAGTCGGCGCGCCGGCCAAACCTGCGGCTATCGGTACACTTGCGCGCATTGTGGATTTTTACACTTTGCCGGACGGCTTGCTTGGCATCACCGCAGAAGGCGGTGAGCGGTTTCATGTCGAGCGTACGCGCGTGCGACACGATGGATTATTGCGCGGCGACGTGGCGTATCTGCTGGCCGAACCGCTGCTGCCCGTGCCTGCCGAATACGGTCTGCTCGCAACCTTGCTCGAGCGCATCGCCGAAAAAGCCGGCGGCGATTACGAGCGAGCGCCACGCGCGAATTTCGACAACGCAAGCTGGGTCGGATTCCGCCTCGCCGAATTGCTGCCGCTGGAGAATATCGAGCGTCAGCAACTGCTGATCACGACCGATCCGATCGCACGTCTGCGCCTGCTCACCGAATACCTGCAGCGCTTTCAGCACGACTGAACTCGCGCCGCTTGCGTCATCCCGCCGGAGCAATACGATGAAATATCTGCACACCATGATTCGCGTCCGCGACCTCGATACGACGCTGCGTTTTTTCTGCGATGGCCTCGGCCTGCGCGAAGTGCGGCGCAAGGAGTCGGCCGAAGGAAAATTCACCCTGGTTTTCCTGAGTGCGGACGAAACCCCCGATGCCGAAATCGAGCTGACCTACAACTGGGGATCGAGCGAGGATTACGGTTCGGCACGCAACTTCGGTCACCTCGCGTTTCGCGTCGATGACATTTACAAGACCTGCGCGCACCTGCAAACGCTCGGTATCACGATCAATCGGCCACCGCGCGACGGACATATGGCGTTTGTGCGTTCGCCCGACCTGATCTCGATCGAACTGCTGCAAAAAGACGGTTCGCTGCCGCCGCAGGAGCCATGGCTGTCGATGCCGAACAGCGGGCAGTGGTAGCTGTTGCGCTACTGCCGCGATCGCAACGTGTGATATACGTTCGCGCGGGGATCGACACGCGCATGGGGAGTAATGAATGAGATTTCGCACTAAAAGCCGTTTGGCCGTATGGACGTCTGTTTGCGCCAGCATGATGTTGGCGATATCGGCCGCAGGCGCCGCCGAGCTTGTGAGTCACAATGGTTTCGAGGCTTGCTGGTCGCAGGCGCTGACCAAGCCGCAATTCTTGAGCTTGCTGCAGTCCACGCTCGATGCGCGCAGTGGTTGTGTCGCGCCGCAGACCGGCATGTCCAGCGGCATCAGCTACGCGATCTGCAACACCGCCGCATGTGCGGGCGGCGCGATGGGTTGCGCCGTGACGACGCATGCCGGCGCATTCAGCGGTGACTTCGGTAGCGGTATTTTCAGCGGCCCCGGCAGTGCCGACAACATCATTGCACCGATCACTACGAGCATCAGCTCATGCGTGCTGACAATCAGCAATGTCACGCTGAACTATGCGCCGAGTTACACCGTGCAGGCCGACGGCAATAGCGGCGACTACATGGCAGCGCTGCTGCAATCGCCGCTGACCGTGACCAACCATACGTTCAGCGGCGATGCGTTCTGCACCAGTCTTGCAAACCTGTACGGCGCCCAGCTCATCACCCAGATCGAGACGAGCGGCAGTGGAACGGCGGCGGATTTGCTGCAGGCGGCGACGGTTGGCGAATCGGTTTGCCCGCTGACGCCTTGATCGATATTCGCGGTAGCGCATGACGCCACCGCGTGATCGGAAATAGCCGTTTCGCTCAAGCGAGCGCTTGCGCGAGATCGGCGATCAGATCGTCGGCATGTTCCAGCCCCACCGAAATACGCAACAGATTTTGCGACGATACCGGATGCGCGCCTTCGACCGAGGCGCGATGCTCGATCAGCGATTCGCAGCCGCCAAGCGAGGTCGCGTTGATGAACAATTTCAGCCGGCCGGCTGCAGCGAGCGTGGCATCGCGGCCGCCGCGTATCTGCACGCTGAGCATGCCGCCGAAATCGGCCATCTGTTTTTTCGCGATTTCGTGACCCGGATGATCGACCAGTCCCGGGTAATGCACGACTTCGACCGCCGGATGCGCCGCGAGAAATTCCGCGACCGCGCGTGCGTTGCGGCAATGTCGCTCGATTCGCGCCGATAACGAACGCAGGCCGCGCAGGGTCAGCCAGGCCGCGAACGGCGACGCGCTATGACCGATCAGCAAGCGTGCATTGAAGCAGGCCTGCGCGAGTTCGGCCTGGCCGCGGAATATCAGCGCGCCGCCCATCACGTCGCTGTGTCCGCCCATGTATTTTGTCGCCGAATGCATCACCACATCCGCGCCGAGAGACAAAGGCTGCAGCAGGATCGGTGTGGCAAATGTGGCATCGACGACGAGCATCGCACCGACGTCGTGCGCGATTTCCGCGAGCGGCGCGATGTCGATGATTTTCAGCAGTGGGTTGGACGGTGTTTCGGTCCACAGGCAGCACGTGTCGGGTGTAATCGCCGCGCGTACCGCGTCGAGATCGGTCATATCAACCATCGTCACGCGCAGTCCCCATCGCGGAAAATATTGCTCGGCCAGTGCGCGCACGCCATGATACAAATCGTCCTGCATCAGCACATGCGAACCGTTCGGCAACGATTGCAACAGCGCCGCCGCCGCGGCCATACCGGTCGAATAAAACAGCGCGCGATCGCCGCCATCGAGTGCCGCGAGCGCGCGTTCCAGTCGCTGCTGGGTCGGGTTGTTGTCGCGTTGATACACCAGCCCATGCGGCAAGCTGCCATCCGGCGCGTGTTCAAACGTGGTGGAAAGATGGATCGGCGGCGATAACGCACCGGTTTCGCTGTCGATTTCGGCGCCCGCATGCACGGCCAAGGTTTCGAGTTTCATGAGTCGTTCCGCGATGATGTCATGCCGATAGTTTGCCCGAGTTGCAGTACGAATGGAGCGGTTTATAGTGCGTGACCGATTTGCAATTCCGTAACCAAGTTTTTCAGGAATCACGATGTCCGATCACAACAATCCCGAATCCGCCAGCGTCGAACTTCTCGCAAAAGGCAAACGTTATTACGTGCCGGTGTACCAGCCGCGCGAGATGATTCTCGATCACGGACGTGGCTCGCGCGTGTGGGATCTCGAAGGGCGCGAGTACGTCGATTTCGGCGCCGGCATCGCAGTCAATGCGCTCGGGCATCAGGCCCCGGAATTGGTCGAAGCGCTGGTCACGCAAGCGCATAAACTCTGGCACACCAGCAACGTCTATTACAGCGAGCCGCCGCTGCGCCTGGCCGAAGAATTGGTCGAGGCCTCGGGCTTTGCCGAGCGCGTATTTCTGTGCAACTCTGGCACCGAAGCTAACGAGGCTGCGATCAAGCTCGTGCGCCGCTGGGCGACGGCGCAAGGCCGAGAGCCGACGCGGCGCGATATCGTCACGTTTCATGGATCGTTCCACGGCCGTACGCTCGCCGCCGTCACCGCCACGGCA
>JANXUW010000214.1 GCA_025351985.1 Pseudolysobacter sp. | reverse complement strand
GCCTCGATCGCGTTCCTGTCGTTCATCGTCTGGGCACACCACATGTTCACCGTGGGACTGCCGCTCGGTGGCGAAATTTTCTTCATGTACTCGACCATGCTGATCGCGATTCCGACCGGCGTGAAAGTGTTCAACTGGGTCAGCACGATGTGGAAGGGTTCGATGACCTTCGAGACGCCGATGCTGTTCGCGATCGGCTTCGTCATCATGTTCACGATCGGCGGATTCTCGGGCCTCATGCTCGCGATCGTGCCGGCGGATTTCCAGTATCACGATACCTATTTTGTGGTCGCGCATTTCCACTACGTACTGGTGACAGGCGCGATCTTCGGCATCATGGCCGGCGCGTATTACTGGCTGCCGAAGTGGACCGGCCACATGTACAACGAGAAACTCGGCAAGTGGCATTTCTGGACATCGACCGTCTTCGTCAACGTGCTGTTTTTCCCGCAGCATTTCCTTGGTCTGGCCGGCATGCCGCGCCGTATTCCTGACTACAACGTCGCATTCGCGGACTTCAACATGATTTCCTCGATCGGCGGTTTTGCATTCGGTCTGTCGCAACTGCTGTTCGTCGCCGGCATCATCATCTGCGTACGTGGTGGCGCGAAGGCGACATCGCAAGTATGGGAAGGCGCGCTGGGCCTGGAATGGACCGTGCCTTCGCCGGCGCCGCATCACACGTTCACCATCCCGCCGATCATCGATGATCACACCCTGGCGCATGGTGACGTGACGCATTGATCAATAATTATTCCGTCGCGACGCTGTGTTATCTGTGCAGCGTCGCGCTGGAACCTCAGCATGCCAAATCCCTCCGATCCTCGTTTTGATCTCGTCGCACGTCGTGCAGCGGCGCGTCGTACTGCGCTCATTCTCGGCGCGGTGGCGCTGACGATCTTCGTGCTGTTCCTGTACAAGGGCATGGGCGGATGAGCGAGGAAAAAGGCAATAGTCGCAGCCTGCTGCGCGTCGCTGTGATCGTCTGCGCGTGTACGTTCCTGTTCGGGTTTGCGCTCGTGCCGATCTATCGCATCGCATGCGTGCACGTGTTCGGCATCAAGCTCGACAATGCCGCAGCAACGCAGGCCAAGGTCGATGCGCTGAAGGAAGACGATACGCGGCTCGTCACGGTGCAGTTTCTCGGCACCGTCAACAGCAAGCTGGACTGGGATTTTTCGCCCGAAGTCACGACCATGAAGGTGCATCCGGGCAAGCTCACCGAAGCCTGGTTCGACGCCACCAACAAGGAGCCGACGGCGATCGTCGGCAACGCCGTACCGAGTGTGGCGCCAAATACCGCGTCGCTGTATTTCAACAAGACCGAGTGTTTCTGTTTCACCGAGCAGATGCTGAAATCCGGCGAGTCGCGACGCATGCCGGTGCGTTTCATCGTCGATCCGAAACTGCCGCAAAACATCGCAACGATCACGCTGTCGTATACTTTCTACAATAACGAACTGGCGACGAAGAAAGTCGTGGAGCATACCGCTCCCGTACTGACTCCGGCCTCTTAAATTATTTTGCACTGAAGATTCGGGAATCGATCATGGCGCACGCAGCAGACGCGAAAAACATCTACTACATACCGCACGGCAGTCATTGGCCGATCATCGGTTCGGTCGGTTTGTTCGCCACCATGTTCGGCGCGGCGAGCTGGATCAACGACAGCGTCGCGCTCGGCAAGCCGCTGTTCTATTTCGGCATTGCGATCCTGATCTTCATGGTGTTCGGCTGGTTCCGCAGCGTGATCGGCGAATCGTTGCAGGGCATGTACAACAAGCAGGTCGATGTGTCGTTCCGCATGGGCATGATGTGGTTCATCTTCTCCGAGATCATGTTCTTCGCGGCGTTCTTCGGTGCGCTGTTCTACGCGCGTTCGTTGTCGGTGCCTTGGATCGGCGGCGAAGGCGATGGCGCGCTGACCAATTATTTCCTGTGGAAGGGATATGCGCCGGCATGGCCGACCAATGGTCCGGCGGCGATCGGCGGTGTGTTTGAAACGATTCCCGCATGGGGCGTGCCGCTGATCAATACGCTGATCCTGCTCACTTCCGGTGTCACCATCACGATTGCGCACCACGCCTTGCGTGCCGGTTATCGCAAGCAGTTACTCGTGTTTCTCGGCGCCACCGTGCTGCTCGGCGCCACCTTCCTGTGGTATCAGGCGCACGAATACATCGAGGCCTATACCGAGCTGCACCTGACTCTCGGCAGCGGTGTGTACGGATCGACCTTCTTCATGCTGACTGGTTTCCACGGCCTGCATGTGACGCTCGGCACGATCATGCTCGCGGTGATCTGGTTCCGCTGCGCCAAGGGCCATTTCAGCAAGGACGATCACTTCGGTTTCGAAGCGGTCGCGTGGTACTGGCACTTCGTCGACGTGGTGTGGCTCGGACTGTTTATGTTCGTTTACGTGTTGTAGGCGCGGCGATACCAGCATGCACAATATCGACTACGTCAGACTATTTTTCGACTGGGTTCCCTTTCTGGCGATCTTCGGCCTGTTGTTTTACTTCATGAAGAAGGGCATCGGCGGCAAGCAAGCCGGGTACATGGATTTCATGAAGGATTACTACACAAAACATCTGGAATATTGTTCAAGCCATCTCGAAGAAACGCGCAAGAACAATGCGATTCTTGCTCGCATCGCACTGGCGATGGAGCAGGCAATCGCAGAACCCAAAAACCCCAAGGTTTAACTGGTCAATATTGGGCTGTCTTGACTTGATCGATTCAGCTTGCGCAGAGACTCGTCGAATATTGCGGATGTCTCAATGCCCCAGATCATGCGGCCGGATCACGCCGATATAGATGCCGAGCATCACCAGCAAAATCAGCGCTACCGATAACGCGATACGACGCGTCAGCGCCTTCATGGTGCGATCGGTTTTGCCCTTGTCGGTCATCATGAAATACAACCCGGCGCCGAGGTTGTAAACGATCACGACGAGAAAGGCGACGATGGCGAGTTTGGTAAGCATGGCGATTTCCGAAAGCCGCATCGCCTGATTCAAGGGCGCTTATTCGCGGCGGTTAGGCAAGACAGGTGGCGCTTTTATGCAGGCGCCGTGATGTGATTTCTTTGGTGATTATAGGCGTCCCCGCAGTGTCTGTAACGAAGCGTTGGCATCGGCCTCCCGCGTTTGCGTTGCTGCTGACGTTGGCGGGTATCGCTGCGTTTGTCTGGCTCGGCCTCTGGCAGCTCGATCGCGGTCGCGAAAAAGATGCGCTGCTGCTGGCATTCCAGAACGCCGCCGCCGCACCAGTAATCGAATTTTCCGCCGCCAAAGACCTGCGCGACACAACGGTTTATCCGCATCTGCGTGTGTCCGGAAAATTCGATCCGCAGCATGTTTATCTGCTCGACAATCAGCCGCGTGGCAGTGCGATCGGCGTGGAAGTATTCGTGCCGTTCAAAGTCGCCGGAGAATCGCGCAGCTTGCTTGTCAATCGCGGCTGGCTGGCCTGGCCGGCGAACCGGCATGAGTTGCCGGAGTTGCCGCCGTTGCCCGAAGGCGAAGTGGAGCTGCATGGCATTTATGCGCCGATTTCCGGCGGCGGCATTCACCTCGGCGGCAATTCGTTGCCGACGCAAGCTCGGTGGCCCAAGCTCACGATCTTCATCGATGCCGATGCGATCGCGACGGATCTTGGCACCGTTTTGTTGCCGCGACAGTTGTTGCTCGATGCCGATGTCAGCAGCGGCTTTGTGCGTGAATGGATACCCACTTTCATGGCGCCGGAACGGCATCGTGCATACGCGTTTCAATGGTTCACCTTCGCCCTCGTCGCGCTCGTGATCTTCGCCAAATTGCATCGGCGCTGAGCAAGCGCGCGTGCGCAACACAACCTTACGGAAATGATGGAAATGGATAAACGTACCAAAAGTCGTCTGCAGTTATTACTCGTCGCGGCCATGTTCGCCGCGCCCGTTCTGATTGCGCTGGGTCTGAATCAGGCCGGCTGGCGCCCGCACGGTACGCGCAATTTCGGCGAGCTGCTGACGCCGCCGCAGGATATGAACGGCACGCATCCGCAACTGCAGGATGGCGGCGCCTTCGTCTGGCACGATACGCGCTGGCAATGGACCCTGCTCGCGGTGGCAGATAGTAGTTGCGAAGCCCAGTGCCTCGCGCAACTCGATCTGCTGCACCGCGCGCGCCTGACTCTGAACCAGAATGCCGATCGCGTGCGTCTCGTTTATTCCGGCCCCGGCTTGCCGGCCGCGGCGCTCGAACAATTGCGCCCGATCACGCTCATCAACGATACCGATCAGGCGTTCGCCGCATGGCGGCCAAATACGCCCGATACGCTCGCCGCCGCACTCGTTGATCCGAGCGGATTTCTCATGCTGCGTTACACTGCGGGCTTCGATGCCAACGGGCTCAAGAAAGATCTCACGCGGCTGATCCATTGATCGCATCGACGGTTCACACGTCGCTGCCATCGGTGGCTTCATTCTCCCATTACTCAATCAATCACCTCGCAAAACAATGACTGTCGTACGTCTCGCCGGATTCGCCCGCCTCGCCTGGTTCGCCACCGCGTTCGCGTTTTGTGTGATCGTGTTCGGCGCCTTCGTGCGCCTGTCGAATGCCGGCCTCAGTTGTCCGGATTGGCCGACCTGCTACGGCAAACTCACGTGGCCGACGCATCAGGTCGATATCGACACGGCGAATCAGGATTTCCCGCAACGCCCGGTCGAATCGAACAAGGCGTGGCGCGAACAGGGCCACCGCTTTCTCGCCGGCGGACTGGTGCTCACGACGTTCTTCCTCGCAGGCTGGGCGATCCGTCGTCGCCGCGATCTCGGCGGCCTGATGTGGGTGCCGCTGGCCGCTGCGGTCTTCATCGTGTTCCAGGCTGCACTCGGCATGTGGACGGTCACGTGGCTGCTCAAACCGATCGTTGTGCTGGCGCATCTGCTCGGTGGCCTCACGACGTTTTCGCTGCTGGCCTACACGGCAATTCGTGCGAGCGATCCGCCATCTTTGTACGGTGATGGCGGTGCGAAACTGCGCCGACTCGTGATCGTAGGCATCGTTTTGCTGGCGTGCCAGATCGCGCTCGGCGGCTGGACCAGCGCCAACTACGCCGCACTCGCCTGCGGCAC
>JANXUW010000212.1 GCA_025351985.1 Pseudolysobacter sp. | reverse complement strand
CAGATTCTTCGGCGCGCCCGCAGTCGCGGACGCCGCCGGTGACGGGCTATCCGCGCTGTGACGCAGCGTGTTGCTGCAACAACAGAACTGCAGGTAAGGAACTCGAAGTGGTCTCGGAAATATAGCGAGCGGCGGCAGATTGCGCGTCGTCGGAGCGGAGGAAGCGGAGTGTACGTTCAAGTACATGAGCATTCCGAGCACCGCCGGCGGGCGAGATGCCTAGCGCAGCATTTCTGAGGCCGCTTCTACTGCAACTGTCCACAGGGGACCTACCTCTCTCTAGGAAATTGCGCGAACAGTAGAGTCCAAAACGTTGAAAGTCAACCGCTAATTTCCGCGGTTGCGGACTTCGTCAGCTTGCCGTCAGCTTGGCCACAACGGCATCGAAAAACGTTGCCGGCAATTCGGCGCGAACCGGCACATACCAGAGATTCGGTTGCACAAAAGCGCGGCATTTCACCGCATCTTTTTCGGTCATGAGTATCGGCAAATCATCGGCAAAAGCCAGATCGTTGGCGACATACAAATGATGATCGGCAAAGGCATGGTCGACCGGCTCGATACCGTGACTGCGCAGCGCGCCGAAAAAACGCTGCGGATTGCCGATTGCAGCGACCGCATGCACGCGCTGGCCGGAAAATGACTGTAGCGGTCGGATCAACGTGGCATCAGCGAGCGCCACAGCGTTGTCACCCAGCAGGCCCATCGGAATTTCGTCGATCTGCGCATCCGGGCCGTTGCACACGCGAAACTCGACGCTTGCGAGACGGCTGAGAGGTTCACGCAACGGGCCGGCCGGCAACAGACGCCCGTTACCGAACCGACGCTGACCGTCGATCACGCAAATTTCCACATTGCGCAAAAGTGCATAATGTTGCATGCCGTCGTCGGCGATCAATATGTCAGGCTTGGCCGCTGCCATCAGCATGCGCGCGGCAGCAACCCGATCACGCCCTACCGCGATCGGCGCGCCGGTGCGTTGACGGATCAGGCACGGCTCGTCGCCTACCGTGCCGGGTGATGCATCATCGCCAACCAACATCGGGCCTTCGCTGCTCGCACCGTAACCGCGGCTGATCACGCCGGGTTTCCAGCCACGCGTGCGCAACGCCTCGACCAAGGCAATCGTCAGCGGCGTCTTGCCGGTGCCACCGACGCTGATATTGCCGACCACGATCACCGGAATCGGCAGCGACTCGACCTTGAAAATGCCGCTGCGATATAAGCCGCGCCGCACGCCCGCAAGCAGCGAATAAAGACCAGACAACCATCGCAACCAGAGCGGCGGCAAACGCGATGCGTCGTACCAGAGGCTTTCGATGCGCGCCTGGAAATCAGCGCGGTTCATGCACTTTTTGACGCGACATCGCCGACAGCATCGTGAAACTGCATGCGATGCAGCGCGGCATAATGCTGGTTCAAGGTCAGCAATTCCTGATGCGTGCCACGCTCGACGATGCGTCCGCTATCGAGCACCACGACTTGATCCGCATGCTCGACGGTGGACAAGCGATGTGCGATCACAACGGTGGTCCGTTCGCGCATCATGCGATTCAACGCGTCCTGGATCAGCCGTTCGGATTCGCTGTCGAGCGCCGAGGTCGCTTCATCGAGAATCAGGATCGGCGCGTTCTTGAGAATCGCACGCGCGATCGCGATACGCTGGCGTTGTCCGCCCGATAACAACGCACCACGTTCGCCGACCGGGCTGTGGATGCCTTGCGGCAGACGGCGGATGAATTCCATCGCATTTGCGGCTTCGGCCGCGGCCACGATTTCCGCCTCGGTGGCTCGACTGAGAGCGCCGTAGGCGATGTTGCGCGCAATGCTGTCGTTGAACAGCATCACGCTCTGGCTGACCAGCGCGATCTGCGCACGCAGGCCGCGTAAATCGTATTCTGCGAGCGCCAGTCCATCGAGCAGTACCTCACCGCTGGTCGGTTCGTAGAATCGCGAAATCAGGCTTACCAGACTGGATTTGCCGCTACCGGAACGACCGACCAGCGCCGTGACCGTGCCCGGCGCACAATGCAGATCGATGTTGTGCAAGGAAGGCGTCGGCGCGCGCGGATAGTGCAATCCGACGTTGCGCAATTCGATTTCGCCACGGCTGCGCAGCAGCGCGACGCGGCCGGTATCCAACTCG
>JANXUW010000194.1 GCA_025351985.1 Pseudolysobacter sp. | reverse complement strand
CCAGTCGCGTCGGCGACGGCACGCGTGTCACTGAGGTGCTGATCGACAAGTCCATGCCCGGTACATCGGAGTTGGTGCCGGCGCGCCTCTCGCAAGCCGCGCAGCAGATACTGCAACTCAACGTCAATTATCTGCGCCCGTTGCAGCCGTTTCGCTTCGGCACACCGGCGCTCGATCTGGTGCCGCTGGAATTGTGGGGCAGGGCAATGCGCATGGCGTGTCTGGAGGCGAAACCCGACGCCCTCGACATGAGCGATCCGCTTGGCCTGCCGAAGCTGCGCGAGTTGATCGCCGAGCGGCTGTATCGCACGCGTGCGATCGTCTGCAGTGGCGAACAGGTGGCGATTGTCGGTAGCACGCAGCAGGCATTTTTCCTGATCGCACGTTTGTTTATCGAGGCCGGCGACAAGGTCTGGCTGGAGGATCCCGGCTATTACGGCGCACGTCGCGCGTTGGTCGCCGCGGGCGCCGAAATCGTGCCGGTGCCGGTGGACCGCGATGGCATGGTCGTGGCGCAAGGCATCGTGCGCGCGCCGCTGGCGAAGCTCGCGTATGTCGCGCCATCGCATCAATCGCCGACCGGGGTGACGATGAGCCTGGAGCGTCGATTGGCGTTGTTGAACTGGGCGCAGGCGAGCGACGCGTTGATCGTCGAGGATAATTACGACAGCGAATTCAACTTCGAAGGCCCGCCACTTGCGGCGCTGTACAGTTTGAGCAAACACGCCCGCGTGATGTACATCGGCACCTTCAGCAAAACCCTGTTTCCTGCCGCACGTCTGGCTTATGTTGTATTGCCGAAAAATCTGGTCGAACCATTCCGCTGCATGCGCCGCGTCACCGATGGATTTACGCCGACATTGCTGCAGCACGCGGCGGCGCGGTTTCTCGCTGAAGGCCATCTTGATCGGCATATCCGCAGCATTCATGCGATTTACGCGGAGCGCAGAAAAGCATTGGCCGAGGCCGCGTTGGAATATTTCGGCGACGCCGGCGATCTGGTGATTGCGCGCACCGGTTTGAACGCGGTGGTCTGGCTGCCGCCGCACGTCAATGATGTCGCCGTGGCTGCGGCGGCGCTTGATGCCGGTATCGAAAGTTATTCGCTGTCGCAATTCGCGCTTGAGCCGATGGCGCGCGGCGGATTGGTACTCGGTTTCGCCGCGTTCACGCCAGCGCGAATTCGACAGGCGACCAAACAACTCGCACAGGTGTTGAAGCAATTTTGAGCGTGATATCTGCCGCCTGCGTGTCGACGAAAAATCACGGCGCTCGAGTATCACGCCATCAGCGGCTGGTGCGATTCATGTAGCATTGGCCCGCAAACCGGAGCAGATCATGCCTGAAGAAATCCCCGATCCGAAACACCCCCATCCGCCCGTGCCGGTGCAGGAACCGCCGCATCAAAAACCGATTCCCGCCGAAATGATCGACCGCCAGGAGTTGCCATGATCCGCTCAAAATCCGATCTCGTGCGCATGCTCGATGAGCTCGATGCCGGCATGCCGGACATGATCGAAAAGATTCCGGAAACCGGCGATTTCTGGGCCGCGTTCGGTGTTGCGGCCAGACACATTACCGATGCGGCGTCGGCGGAAGATTCGGTCTATGTCCACGAACGCATCGACGCCATTCTCACCGGCCATGGCCTTGAACCGGCCGCTTGGGATACGCCCGACGATATCAGCGCGATCGACCAGATCGAGCCGACCAATAATCGTTGAACCGAGCGACTTGCATCGTGCTGTCGATCAAAACTCCAGTCCGTCGATAAAAATCGTGTCGGTATCGCAACCCGCATACCACGGCGTGCTCTGGGTTGCCGCATCCCAGATATTGCTGGATGTCGCGGCGAGATAATTCGGACACAGCGTGACCGCGCTATTGACCAGGCTGCTCGGCGACGGTGGCGTGGGTGCGTGGCCGTTGAGGCGATTGTGGCCCGCATAAAAAGCGGTCAACGCCGTCATGCTGCTCAGATCCGGGATCGATCCGGCGAAATGGTTGTAATCGATTTCGAGATAATTCAGCGATGGCAATTGCGTGCCGGACAACGCCGGAATTGTTCCGCTCAACTGGTTGTAGCCGAGATTGATCGCCTGCAACGCCGGCAGGTTCACCAGCGGTGGAATTGCTCCCGTCAAGTCGTTCGACGCAACGTTGAATTCGACCAGCTTGCTCATGCCGCCGAGCGGCGGAATCGATCCGCTCAGCTGATTCGAATAAGCGAAAAATTTCTCCAGCTTGGTCAAGCCGGCGATGGCCGGGATCGGCCCGCTCAACTGGTTGTAACCGACCTGCAACATCTGCAGCTGGCTCAAGTTGAGAAGCGATGCCGGCAACGTGCCGATCAGATTGTTGTTGTACAGATTGATGGCGATGACGTGTGCGCCGGTCGCGTCGCAGACGATGCTGCCACTGGCCGACGAACATACCGGCGTCGGGCTGGCGTTCCGCGTGGTAGCCCAATCGGTGATGCTGGTCCAGGCCGGCCCGCCGCTGGCGTTATACAAATCGACCAGCGCCTGCAATTCTGCCGACGGCAACGCGGCATTCGCCGTCGCGCCGATGCTCAAGCAAGTAATCCCTGCGAGGATTTTTTGGCGAATCGGCGGAGGAAACTTTGTGCCTTGCGTAATCGAGGCACATCGCGAATCAAGATCGTTGCACATCATCAGGTCACCCGAATTGGCGGCCCCCTGTGAGCGCAGTCTCATGTTTGCAAAAATGTTTTGCAACGTCGACTTTTCGCAGACGTGATGCAGTGCGCGGAAAAGCGATTCGTAACACGATGATGCAAGCACAACGCATCGACGGCATTTGCCGATAACCTGTTTTGCCGTGGATTCACGCCATGTTGCGCATGCCAACATCTCCGCTTATAGTCCAAGCGCGGGGTAGAGCAATGGCAGCTCGCCAGCTTAACCCGCTGGAGGTTAGTGGTTCGATTCCACTCCCCGCTACCAACTGCGGAGTGATCGCAGTTTTGCAATTCCATCGTCAACAAGGGGGTGCCTGGTTATCGAGTCTATCGTTTCTCTTCCCACACTGAGCGACTACGGCCTCTACGGCTTGGCGTTACTTATGTGTGTATTGGCATATCGTCAGTTACGCAGATTTTCCCGTTGACCGACGATGCGGAAAGTAGTCGCCATGCGCTCATACCGAGTGCATGGCGGACTCTCACTGCCGCGTGTTCGGCGCGGCGGGCATATGGGTGATTCATCAAGCGGAGGTCACTCGAACAATTGTCGTAAACCTTTATGGAATAACGGTTTCAGAATTCGCTTATGCAGAGTTACCGTCAAAGTTACTGTCACATAGCAGATGCTGCCATTCGTTCAACCGCTATTCGAGCCTACTTTAGGGGCGGGCATAAGTCTTCATTGCTTGCATCGCAGTGCAGACCAGCCGCGCGCGCGTGCAAGGTAGTTTCGTGGCGCTTTTTTCGCCATTTCAGGTGACATTATTCATCGAGCGAGTGCCTATGCTGCCTTGCCGCGCAAGTGGCCTTTGATTCTGCTTCACGGACGCCTTGACGCGCCAACACCTGCTCCCTTTACGGTTAGGCGAAATTCACAGGCGCGGGTACATCACGCGTACCTTCCACACTGTACGAACTTCCGCCAGTGCATGCGATTGCAATTTACTGTGTGGCAAACATCATGCGTTTACGCAGGCTTACCCTCGGCGTATCATGGGATGCGACTCATGGGGAATCAGGAATACTTAAGCACACAAAGGGAATTTTATGAAAATCGCATTGCTGCTTTTTTTGTGCGTAACAACGCTTGCCAATGGAGCTGGAAAATCGACACCGGTACCTGCAGCGCCACCAATGAAGGCATCGCCATCACTTGATGTCTTTGGCCTAAAACTCGGGTCACCGCCTACAATTCAAGAGTGCACGTCAAGCTGGCTTGGGCGTGCATATAGCTATAACGGTGATCAGAGCGACGACTGCTGGAAATATCTGAAAGGCAACATCGAGTCACGCACTCCGCTAGCCGATGCAGAATTGATAATCGTA
>JANXUW010000097.1 GCA_025351985.1 Pseudolysobacter sp. | reverse complement strand
GCGATTTCGCGCGGATTGCAGGGTTTGGGTACGTAGTCGTCGGCGCCGAGTTCGAGGCCGAGAATCTTGTCGATATCCTCACCGAGCGCGGTCAGCATCAGCACCGGCAAGGTGGACGTGCGACGCAGCTCACGCAGCAGGTCGAAGCCCGAGCGCACTGGCATCATCACGTCGAGGATCAGCGCATCGAAGCCGCCTTCCTGCGCGAGTACCAACGCGCGCTCGCCATCGTGGGCGAGTTCAACCGCAAAGCCTTCGCGAAGCAGGAAATCGCGCAACAATTGCGAGAGCTCCTCGTCGTCGTCGGCGAGCAGAATTCGCAGCGGTGGTGCGCGTTGAACGGAAATCATGGGGTTAGTTTCAATAATCATATGTCTAGCATACGTGCACAGACACGCCTGTGAGTCCACTTTGCAATTTGTTACATGTGGTTTACGCCATTTTGTATCGCTATCGGGCAACCTCATTCCGCCGCAATTGTATATTTTATGACGTAGTTCACAGGTTTTTCTGCGTGACAGCGCAACCAGTGCGGCGATGTTGTTCACGCGCAGAAAATCTGTGTATTGATTCCGGGAATGCCGATCACCAATGCGATTTCGTACCGACGCAAAAGATATGCAACGTATTTTCCTGGTCGGTTGTCCGCGCTCCGGCACGACGTTTGTGCAGGCGACGCTGGCACGTCATCCGCAGATTTTTTCGTTGCCGGAAACGGCTTTCTTTGAAAATATCCTGCTCGATCTGGAGCGGCGTGTGCATCCCGATGTTGCTGTGCGGCCTGCCACGTATCGACGCAGCGGCTGGCTGATTCGCAAGCGTTCGCGCCGCGCGGCGCGGGCCGCGCTCACCGCGATTGCCGCGGATCTCGGCAGCGCCACGCCCACCTCGATGCGTTGCTGGAGTCTGCAGGCCGGCACAAAGGCGTTGGTGGAAATGCTCGACAGCAGCGCCGCTGCGCAAGGTTGTCAGGCGTGGCTCGAAAAGACGCCGAACCATGTGCATTACGTCGAGGAAATCCGGCGTTATGTGCCCGGCGTGAAATTTATCCACCTGCTACGCAATGGCGAGGATGTGATCGCCTCGACCCTGGACGCAGTGATGCGCTACGGCGACCAGGGCGCTGCGCTCGCGTTCGATCGCGGCCTGTCGTGGTGGGTGGATTACTGGAACCGTGCAATGACGATCCACCGCGCCTGCGTCGGCCAGCCCGAACATTGTTTCGTGTTCTACGAAGATCTCGTCGCGGATTTCGAACACGAACGTCGGCGTTTGTGCGAATTCATCGGCGTCGATCCCGATTGCGATCTGCAATCCGCACAGGATCTGAAATTTCGCGACGAGCCCTGGCTCAAGACCGCGGTGAGCGGCCAGCTGCTGCCGGCGCGATCGAAATTCGATGGCCTGTTCGGGCCGCAACTGCAGCAGTGGATGCGCAGTCACTTGCTCGATTACGGCGAGTTGCGCGCCGAGTTTATTGCGACGCAAACGGCGCGGTAAACTCCAGAACAACGACACTCGCAGCACCTCTGCGATCGAAAAATAATCACGATTGCGCTCAATGCTCGTAGCGATAATTGATGCCGGCGCGATTCGAGGTCGACGCGCTTTGCACTTCGATGTTGTAACGCTCGGTCAACTTGTAGCGCAGCGTAACGAGTTCGCCCGGTGTAAAAATGCCGACGCCGTAGCTCACGTACAAACGTGGTGACAGGTATTTGCCGACACTGAATGCGGCACCGCCGAGCGTGGAATTGTCGGCCACACCGATATCGTCCACGCCGAGTTTGCCGCCGATGCTTTTTGCGAGCAGATCGCCACTCGCGGTGCCGAGCGCGGTCGCCGCGGCGCCGAGTCGGTTTGAATCATCGCCCGATGCCGAACGCAGAGGCTTGCCGAGCACGAGGTAGGACAACGCCTCGGATTGATCCATCACCGGATCCGAATATACCTTCAGCGCGGGGCGATTGGCGGTGCCCTGCACACGCACGCCGGCGGTGATGTTCTGGTCGGCGAGCACACGAATCGCGCGGATATCGAGTCCCGGATTATCGATCGGCCCGGCAAACTGCAGGCGGCCATCCTGGATCTGCAGATCCTGGCCGTAGGCTTTGTAAGTGCCGTTGACATTGATCTGGCCGCGCGCCGACGTGGGCCGTCCGGGCAACTCGGAAACCACGAGCTGGCCGGCCAGTGTGCCGTCCAGGCCAAAACCCTTGAGCTTGATTTCCTGGCCCTGGCGCAAATCCATGTTGAGCTTTTCGCCTTGGCCGAGCTTGATCGTGACGTTGGCGGTAATCGGCAAACTCGCCGCGGCTTTTTGCTGGTCTTGACCGACGATCACGACATCGGCCGAACGTTTCGCGGTGGCCGTGCCGCCGCCCGGCAGCTTGGCCAGGTCGATATCGGCGCTCGACAATTCCACTTCGCCATCGACCCGATAACTTTTGCCATCACCGATCACATTGAGATCGGGCGCGATCACCGCACGCGCTGCCGGAATATCCGCAGCGATGAATTTGTCGCCCTTGATATGCAGTCGCAGCGGCGCGTTCGCCGCCACGCCGAGCGTGCCCTGCACCGATAACGATCCGGTGCCCGAACCGAGCGTGCCGTCGATCGCAAATTGTTCGCCGTCGCTGGAGTTGAGCTTGATCGCACCGTCGTGTAATTTCAGGCCTGCGCTCGGCACTTCGCTGGCGAAATTGGTCAGCGCGAGATCGCCGCTGATATTCGGTTTGCTGCTGCTGCCGCCAAGATGCAGGATGCCGTCGATCTGGCCCTTGGTCGACACCAGCTCGGCCGTGAACAACTCGATGAAAGCGAGATTCCTCAGCCCGAATTCGATCTTGCCATTGAGTGCCTGGTCGCTGCCGGCCTCACCGTCCAGCGTGATTTGGCCGTCCAGACGTCCGCCGTCGTTGAACGCGGCGTGCAGACTGGTGGCGACCTGTTGTGGCGACAACACGGTATCGATCGCGAAATTTTCGTAGCTCAATAATGGATGCGTCGTATCGTCCGGATAGATGATCGCGCCGCTCGCAGAGCTCAGTGTGGCCTTGCCGCTGAGTGCGCCGTTCGGTGCACGAGAAACATCGCCGTTGCCGTTGATTTCTCCGTTGAGCTTGAGTGTGGATTCCGGGGTCGCGAGTTTTGCCAGCATCGTCAGCGGCAGGTGTTCGAGGCGGAATTGGCCCTGCGCTGCGCCGCTCGCCATTTGCGTGCCGCTGATGCATAACGAAGGTGCGCCACCCTTCAGGCAAAATTCGCCGAGCTGCAGATCGCCTTTGACATAGGCGATGCTGGCCGGTTGTTGCAGAGTCCAGTCGGGCTGATCCTTTATCTGCAGCGAAAGGGTGTTCAGTGCGCCTTGCCAATCGTCGCCTCGCAGACCGCCACTCAGCGCCAGATGCGTACCGAGCGGTATGCCGGTCGCGTCGAGTTGCAGCTGATGTGCGGCCTGATCGCCGCTCGCCTTCAAGGTGAGATCGCTGATGCTGAATTGCGCTGCGGCGATGCCGTTGGCGTGCAGATCGAGCTGGCCGTCCGGCTTGCTCACATCGTGTGCGTTGATACGCAAATTCAAGCTATCGACATGGCTTGTACCTGAGACGATCTTTTGCGCGTCGAGCTGACCGTTCACATCAAGCGCCGGCCATTTACCGTTGACATGGAATTGTCCGCGCAGACTACCCGAACTTTTCGGCAGCCAGTCGCCGAGGCTCGCGATCGCCAGCGTGATGTCGGCATCTGTCTGTTCGCCGCCGCGACCGCGCACGCTGATATCGCTCTTGCCGGAATTCAGATCCAGCGTGCCATCGAGCACGAATTTCGGCCTGATTTTCAGATCGGCGCTGCCACTCAGCGGGCGTTGTCGCAGTGTGCCGCTCAACTGGCTGAGCTTGATCGTCGCATCGGGTCCATCGGGTGTTTGTATGCCTTTTGTGACCAGCGAAAAATTGATCGCACCGGGCCAGTCCTTGGCAAACGCGCCGGGATTCAGTTTGTCGGCTTTTGCGGTCAGATCCCAGCCGAGCTGCGGCTGCAAAGTGATCGTGCCATGCGCGTCGAGCGAGCCGGCAGTGCCGCGACTGATATCGAGCGCCTTGAGTGCAATCGCCTGCGGCGTGCCGCTGAGATCGAGCACGATGTCGGCGAGCTGGCCGGGCGGACCGAGGCTCAGTTTGCCTTGCGCGGCGAACTGCTCGGCACTGCCCTGGGCATTGATCTCGCCGTGGCTCGCCAGCGTCTGTCCCGCCAGATTTGCCGGCACGACAACATCTTCCCAGCTCAGTACAAGCTGCGCAGCAACCGGCTTGGCATCGAGCTTCACTTCGCCCTGCGCATGCAGTTTGCCGACGGCCTCGGGCGTGGTCAAAGTGAGCGCGAGCAGCTTCAGCGTTTGGCCGTCCAAAGCCAGTTTGAGCGGATCGAGATTGATGCGATGTGTATCGGCAATCAGCGAACCGGAGACGTTGGCAGAGCGTTTGTCGCCCTCCCCGCTGAGTTCGGCGGCGAGCGTTTTCAGCGTGGTGTCGGGCGACAAAACATGCGGGTCGAAACTCGGCACAGAGAGAGTCAAGGTCCACGGCAGCGCATCGTTTTGCACCACATCGGCGTGCAGCGTCGCGGCGATCGGTTGCGCCAGAGTCAGCACGGTGATCGCCTTGCTGCCGTCGCTGCTCGTATCGAGATTCCCGGCGTAATGTTGCTCGGCGACATGCCAGTCGAAGCTGAGTTTGCCGCCGCCGCGATAACCGCGTGCGTTGGCAACGTTTGCATTCAGGTCGACGGAACCATCCGGCGCGCGCAACGCCAGTTTGCCGATGGCTATTTCGCTGGCGGTCCAGCGCGCGGCGGTATCGAGCGTATCCAGCGCAAAAACCGGCTTGGCATCCTGCGTAATCGCGGCGCGTTCGACATGCAGGCGGTCGAGCAGAATCGATAGCGGCAACTGCGTTGAAAATGGTTCGGATGGCGCTGCGGTGGCGGGCGCAGGCTGCGTCGTCAGTGCGACATTCAAACCCGCCAGATCGAGATTGCGGATGTGCAGCGTCTTGCTCCATAACGGCAGCAGTTCGGCATCGAAAGTCACGCGCTCGATTTGTGCATCGATAGCGGTATCGTGATAACGCACGCCTTCCAGAATCAGCGGACCCGCGAGCGTGCCGGAAATTTTCCGGATCGCAAGTTTGTCGCCGAGCGTGGCCTGCACGCGTGCGAGCACGAATCCCGAACCGGATTCGGTGCGCAGCGCCCAGAGCGCCGCGAGCACCACGACCAGCAGTAATACCGCAACGATGCCGAGCAGCCAGCGCAGGATTTTCATAAGTCTGGCCCTATGGTCAGATGCAGTTGCACACCACCATGCAGCGGATCGTTGATCGGCGTGCCGAGATCCACGCGCACCATGCCGACCGGCGAACGCCAGCGCAGCCCGAGGCCGGTGCCGATCTTGAGTTTGCTGCCGCCATCGACCGGCGTGCCGCCGAGTGGAGTGGTCGATGCCGACGAACTTCCGCTGAACGCGTTGCCGGTATCGATGAATGTGGCGATGCCCCAGGTCGGCGTGAAATAGTGCTCGACTTCGGTGCTGAAAACCGCGAGTTGCTTGCCGCCGATGACTTTGCCGGCAGCGTCGAGCGGGCCGATGGTCTGGTAGGCGTAGCCGCGAATCGAGCGATCGCC
>JANXUW010000080.1 GCA_025351985.1 Pseudolysobacter sp. | reverse complement strand
GTCGCCGCGTCATCGAGTGTCGACGAACCCATGTGGCTTCGCAAGTCCCCCGCCACCCAGGTTGCATCTGCCGCAACAATCGTCATGGCTGCTGCCTTCACCAGCCACAAACCGGCGCAAAAGCATCGGCGCTCATGAAGTGCTCATGCAACGCTCAAGTTTCTCAAGTACGAACTGCTTATCGTGGCGTCCGACGATCTGGCCCGGCCAGCGTGGTCCTCAACCAGCAGGGAAATCCCATGAATATCCGCAACCTCCGCCACACTTTTTTGCTACTGATCGCAGGCTTTTGTTCGCTGGCCCACGCGGCCATTCCACTCACCGAGCGCAACGTACTGTTGAACTTCTACACCAGCACGAATGGCGCCAGCTGGACCAATCACACCGGCTGGAACGGTGCGAGCGGCACCGAATGCAGCTGGTTCGGCATCACCTGCGATGGCAGTTCGTCGCATGTCACGAACATCTCGCTCGGCATCAACAATCTCACCGGCAGCCTGCCCGCTCTGGACGGCCTGACCAATCTGTCGGTGCTTGCCGTATATGCAAATCAGTTGACCGGCTCGATCCCGCCACTGACCAGCTTGACCGGCCTGACCGAGGTGGAGGCGTTCGGCAATCATCTGAGTGGTTCAATTCCTTTGCTCACCGGCCTGACCAACCTGATTGTTTTCGATGTCGACAGCAACCAGCTCACCGGTTCGATTCCACCGCTCACAGGACTGAATAATCTGCTGGGTTTTGCAGCGTATTCGAACCAGCTGACCGGCTCGCTGCCGACGCTGGCGGGGCTGACCAATCTGAATACGTTCGTGGTGCGATCAAATCAGCTGAGTGGGCCGATCCCGTCGCTGACCGGAGTGACCGGCATGAACAATTTCGATGTCGGCTCGAATCAACTGACAGGCTCGCTGCCGAGCCTCGCCGGACTCGGCACACTCAATTATTTTCGCGTCGGCGGCAATCATCTGAGCGGCGCCTTGCCGACCGCCGCCGCCACGCTGACGGCGGGCGGATCGAGCCTGTGCGCCAATGATTTCCCCGAGTCGAGTTATGTCGATAATTCCGCGTGGGATACCGCGACCGGCGTGGCGCTCTGGTATACGCCATGCAACAAGATTTTCGCCAACGGCTTTCAATAAAAACAGCCAAATGGTTCGTCGACTACGCCGTTCGAGCAGCCGGATTCTGCAATCGATTGAGGTGTGCGGTAGTAAAAAAACATGCCATGATCGAGACGCACCTGGCATCTCGCCAGTCGCTGCACATCAGGGGAAATCGACATGTTTGGTTTAACGCAACTCGGTACATTTCATACCGCGATCAGTCTGGTCGCGGTGATCGCCGGCGTCATCGCGTTTTTTCGCTACGGTGCGATTTCCCTGCGCAACACCACCGGGAAAATCTATGTCGTGATGACGATAATCACGTGCATCACCGGCTTCGGAATTTTCCAGCACGGTGGATTCGGCAAACCGCATATGCTCGGCATCATCACGCTGGTGGTGCTCGCGGTCGCCGCGGTGGCCGCATATACGCGATTGTTCGGACGCCTCTCGGCCTATGTCGAAACGATCAGTTATTCGATGACGTTTTTCTTCCACATGATCCCCGCCATCACCGAAACCTCCACCCGCCTGCCGCTCGGCGCGCCGTTGCTGACCAGCCCCGACGCACCGCAACTGCAGCTGGCGACGTTGGTTTTGCTAGTGCTGTTCCTGATCGGCGCCGTCTACCAGGTAGTGCGACTGCGTGCGGGGCATCGCTGACTGCGATGGCTAGAATGCCGCAATAGCCTGCCGAGTAATTTCAACTCGAATCGTCAGACTTCAATAATTTGTTGGTTGCGGACGATCGTTGGCGAATTTTCAAACAGCGCTATTGCGTGACGCATATCGTCACGCAATAGCGGAATCGAACGCCGGGGAAATAGTGTTTCCCGCGATTATTCAGCCGCCAGTGACGGTAAACGCCGAGGATTTCATGTCCTTGTCTTCACCACTTTCCACCAGCATGTGCAGTTCGATTCGGTACTTGCCGGCCGGCCAGCCGGCATCAGGCGGCGACAGGTTGTAGCTGCTGTTGCCATCGCCGGCCAGCTCGAAGGATTTGTCGAGAGAGGGAATCACGGCATTGTCGGGCTGCCCCTCTACTTTTTCCGCGATCAGGTGCCACTGCAAGGTGACCTTGCCGGAAACGTTCGCCACCTCACCTTTCGCGTAAACGGTATCGTGCGAGCCGAACGTGGTGGCCACAGTGCTGCTGTCTTTTTCCTTGCTGACGATCAGGCTGCTGAGATGTGAGGTGGTAAAGCTCACATTGCACGCGGTCAATAGCAGCACGGCGCTGGCGAGGATCAACTTTAAGGCATTTTTCAGATTCACAATCTTCCCCCCTGAGTAATTTGACAAGCTAGGATGTCGTATCGAATTGCTGAAGCAGAACGCATGCGACATGCTGCATAGTGCCGACGCTGTGGCGATTCGGCAAGCGCGAAAGTCGCTGGCAAACGATGGCGGCACGAGGGCGGGTTCGTGCGGTATCGGGCACCACTCGCAACGGATTCAACAACCCGTCAGCGGCTTGATTTCGCAAGTCATTGCCGAGCTCGATCGCAGTAGACTGATGCTATGAGCGGCGGCAACAAGCACAGCGAGCGTCGTAATTTTCTGCGACAAATGGCGGCGGCGATTGCCTGCGGCGGCAGCGCATCGATCGGCGTTCCGCTGGCGCTGATGGCGACTGCGCTGGAATCGAAAAACTATTTTTCCGCGTCGGGGAAAAAAGGCTATCGCGCGCTGGTGTGCGTGTACTTTTGCGGCGGCAACGACGCGTGGAATCTGCTCGTGCCGACGGATAGCGCCGGTTACGCTGAATACGCAAATTCGCGGGGTGGGCTGGCATTGCGATCGCAAGATCTTCTGCGCGTGAATGCGAAATCGGATGGCGAGTTCGGCCTGCATCCGAGTTGTATCGAACTGCAGGATCTTTTTAATGCGGGCCATCTCGCTGCGGTGGCGAATGTCGGGGCGCTGCTGCGACCGACCACAGCCGCAAGTTTCAGCAACAAAAGCGTGCCGCTGCCTGCGCAACTTTTTTCGCATGCGGATGCAATCCCTGCGCGTTCGCGATACGGCAATATCAACGGCGCGCCGAATCAGTCGCTGACAGATTTGCTAGCGCAAACCTTTGCCACATCGCCGCAAGAAAATCTCTTCCAACCGATTCCGGACACACGTATTTCGGATCGATGGCACGAAGGTAATTTCGCTGCAGCGACAGCACTTGCCACGGTGTTTCCGCCGAACAACAGCCTCGCTACTCACCTGCAAAAAATGGTGCTGACGGTTCAAAAAAGCGCAGAATCGAAGAACGATCGACAGATTTTTTTCGTGCCGATGCGTGGCTTCGATCTGCACAGTCATTTGCTGAATATCCAGCCCGGACAATTCCGCCAGATTTCGCAAGCCTTCGCCGGCTTCTATCGCACACTCGAAGCAATGAATCTCGCCCACAATGTCACGCTGTTCACGATGTCGGAATTCGCGCACACGCTGCAGAACAACGGCTCCGGCGCCGATCACGCGTGGGGCAGCGTGCAACTGGTGATGGGCGGCGCGGTCAACGGCGGACGCATTTACGGCGACTATCCATCGCTGGCAAACCATGGTCCGCAGTTCATCGGACGCGGCACGCTGGTGCCCACTACTTCCGTGGATCAACTCGCCGCAACGCTGGGCAAATGGATGGGTATCGGCAGCAGCGATCTGCATACGATTTTTCCGAACCTCGCATTTTTTTCGTCGAAGGATCTGGGATTTTTCGATACCTGATGATTGATCTGCAAGGCACTCGAATGATCCCTCGACGATCGTCCATCACTCCGCGGAATCGGTAACGTCCGCTGATAGCCGCCAGATTTTTCCGTCGTAACGCCACACGCGCTCGTACACGCCACGACCGGCGTTTTCCGGCGCATCGCTGCCACCGAGCGTGTAGCCAAGGTCGCCGCTGCGCGAAATGCCAGCAGCGCGACGCGGCGCGGTGCCGAGTCCCGCCTTGGCATTTTTCAGCACATCCGGCATCGCACCCGGCGCAGGTATCGCGCCATCGCGCAGCATCAGCACATCGGCAGTTACGAAGCGCTTGTAGGTGGCCGCTACATTGCCATTGCGTAGTGCGTGACTCAATGCATCATCGGTTCTTTCCAGCAAATGCAGGCGTTGCGCATGTGCATTTGTGGATAGCTCCGGCAGCGCAATGTTATGCGCGCTGCGCGGCTGGATGACCACGTTCTGCGCTGCTTCTGCATAGCTCGCGCCGTGATCGGCCAGCACCTCCCAACGGCCTTGCGGATTGCGTT
>JANXUW010000074.1 GCA_025351985.1 Pseudolysobacter sp. | reverse complement strand
TAGCACCACTGGCGGAAGTGCCCCCGGGACCGGTCGCACCCAAGGGACCTGTCGCGCCAGCAGGGCCGGGCACGATGCTGTTTGCCCCCGTCGCACCCGTTTGCCCAGTATTGCCGGTGGAACCTGTCGCTCCGGTTGCGCCCGCCGGACCAGCGACCGCACTCGGCGCACCGGTGGCGCCAGTCGCTCCGATCGCACCTGTTGCGCCCGTCACGCCGGTGGGGCCGGCGACTGTGCTGGTGGCGCCGGTTGCACCCGTGCTGCCAGTCGCGCCGGTCGGTCCGGTGAATCCAATCGCGCCGGTAATTCCGGTTGGGCCAGCAACTGTGCTCGTGGCACCCGTTGCGCCTGTAATACCGATTGGACCAGTAGATCCGGTAACTCCGATCGCGCCCGTCGCGCCAGTTGGGCCGGCGACGGTGCTTGCTGCACCGGTGTTACCGATGGCGCCGGTCGATCCTGTCGAGCCGGTACTGCCGGTCGCACCGGTTGCCCCGGTAAAACCTGTCGGCCCGGCAACGGTGCTGGCCGCGCCGGTGACGCCCGTCGCGCCGGTCACGCCGATTTGTCCGCTGATGCCCGTCGGGCCGGTGGGACCCGCAATCGTACTTGCCGCACCCGTGGCGCCTGTGGCGCCGGTCACACCGATGTTGCCGGTGGCGCCAGTCACGCCGGTATTGCCGGTTGCACCCGTGAAACCGATGGCGCCGGTTGGACCTATCGCACCGATGTTGCCGGTCTGTCCGGTAGGTCCCGTTGCGCCGATGTCACCGGTTGGACCGACAACACCCGTTGCGCCTGTAGGGCCGATCAACGAACCGGGTGCGCACGCACCGACCGCGCCGGTGGCCATGTTGAAACACAGCGGATCGGTTTGCGTTGCCGCGCCCGGTAATCCACTGATGACAAGATTGCCGCTGGAGATCACGAAGTCACCGCCGGCCGGTGGCGTGACTGTGATGTTCTGGGCCGAGGCGACCGATACGGTCAACGCATTGGCAATGGCGAGCATCAGCAATGAATGGCGCATGGATAGTTGGGACATGACGATCTCCGGAATCTGTTTCGAGTTAATCGAACGAGCGGCGCAACGCGGTAAACGCGATGCCTGAGAAAGCGAAAGCTAGCAGTAACAGCATGGCGAACGACAGGGTCGGAATCGGGGTGGGCGGATCGGCGCCCCCCCCCCGCCTTGGGCAAACCAGCCGGAGGAATCGCCAGAGCTGCTATCGTTGGTCAAGGTGGGCGCAAGATGAATGCTGATCGCGTGCACGTTCGAAACGCCGACATAGTTGATGTCCTGCGTACCGCCCGCGAGCAGGTTGATGAAGGCGACTTGACCTGACGGCGCAGCCGAAAGAAGCAGAGCGTCGAAGAACATCCGCAACATCAGTTTTGCTGATTTCATCCTTCCCCCGAATTCGCGTGCATCTAAACATGCGCCATGCACAAAGTAAAACGTTGTCAAATTCGCGCGAATTGCGTGTTTGGCAGGGGACGTAATTTGCTGTCGATCCAACTCAATTCAGTCGTCGGCAAGATGCGCGATGGTTTGTTTATCTTTATTCCAGGCATTAACTTTGGTTCCGTGAGTTTCGCCGAAGATCCGTTGCTTCTTACCGATTGATCACCGCTGTTTTTTTTGCGAACACAGTATCGCTGCAAAGATCAACGAGTGTGACATTTACATTTTTCAGGTAGTGACAACGTGGATGGTGAGTGGTTAAGCTCGCGCCTTAAATCCGCGTTAAGTTTTTGCGACACACTCTCGAAATTCTGTTGCTGGGGAAAATCAATGACCTTGTTATCACCCAGCCGCGGCGTTTGCGCCGCGCTGACGCTTGCATTCGTTGCATCGTTTTCCTCCGCGTATGCCTTGGTCGCGCCACCGCTGCTCACAAAAAGTGACGCGCAGGCGGGTATGCTGGATGCGCGTGTCAATCTGAAAAGTGCGTATGCAAGCGCGACCGCCGCGCGGCCGGGCAAGGCCGACGCTGGGCTGGTTGCCGCGAAAAATATCGTTGCCTCGGGCGCCGTCGCGTTGAAATCGTTGTCGCGCAACAAACCCGCGCTCAACACCAAATTCTCCGCGCTGACCGGTGTGCCAGTTGCGCTGAGCAACGACGGTGGCTTTCTCACCGATGCCGCGCCGGGCCGCAGCAGCGAAGCGATCGTGCGTGATTATCTGCGTGGCAACGGCGCGCTGTTCGGCCTTTCCAGCGCCGACCTGGATGACCTGGTCGCGATCGGTGACAGCGCCGGCGGTGACAGCGGTCTGCGCATGTTGCGCATCGAGCAGCAGATCGATGGACGTCCGGTGTTTCAGAGCGAGTCGCGCTTTTTGCTCGCGCGCGATGGCCGCCTTGCCAAATACGTTGGCCAACTGATGCCGCACGCACGCGCGTTCGCGCCCGCGGTCGATGCCGCTAGCCTGATGACTCCGGCACAGGCCATCGTGAAGTTACTGGCGTTCGAGGGCCGCACCGCAAGCACGGCATCATTCACGGTCAGCAACGAGACCGACGGACGCTTCAAGCTCGCCGAAACCGACGATTATGTCGCCGGTGAAATCAGCGCGCGCCAGGTGTTGTTCCCACTGTCGCCCGGCATGCTTGTGCCGGCCTGGTCGCTGGTGGTTTTCACCACCGGTGACGCCGACTGGTACGCGGTGATCGATGCGCAGACCGGTGATGTTTTGTGGCGCAAGAACATGCGCGATTATGCGTCGGCGCACGACGCACGTTTCCGCGTATATGTGCAGGCCGATGGCATCACGCCAGCGGATAGTCCGGCACCGAATTCTCCCAAAACCGCCGCGGCACCCGCAGCCGGCGTGCAATTGCCTGGTATCGCCCCGACCATTGTCAGCATGCACACGGCGTACGACGCGGTGGCGAGTCCCAACGGCTGGATCAACGATTGCCCCGCGGGTGGCTGCACCGCCAACGAAACGCAGACGCTCGGCAATAACGTGCTGGTTTGTATGGACCAAGTGCAGAACGCCGATGCCAACATCTGCGATACCGCCGCCGCCGGTGTGATCGACGGCAACGGCCGCGCCACCGGCAATCCGGATGCGAACGGTCGCAATCGCGATTTTCTCGGCACCACGCCGCGCGATTTCCAGACCAATTATCTGCCGCCGCCGCAAGCCGGAAATCCGGAGGCCGGACAAACCGCCACCGGCAACGGCGTGAGCGGCACGGCAGCGGTCGACCAGTTTCGCCGCGGCATGATGACGCATCTTTTTTATGTCACGAACTGGTATCACGACCAGCTTTACAAACTCGGTTTCGACGAGGCTTCGGGCAATTTCCAGCAGACCAACTTCAGCGGTCAAGGGCTGGGCGGCGATCGCGTCAACGGCGATGCGGACGACGGTTCCGGCACCAACAACGCGAATTTCTCGACGCCGCCGGATGGCACGTCGGGGCGCATGCAGATGTACCGTTTCATTGGCCCGACGATCGACCGCGATGGCGCCCTCGATGCCGAAGTATCGATGCATGAGATGACGCACGGCACGAGCAATCGGTTGATTGGCAATGGCGCTGGTTTGAACTGGGATCCGGCGCGTGGCATGGGCGAGGGCTGGAGCGATTTCTACGCGTTATCGCTGTTGAATAGCACGAATGCGAATAACCCGAATGGTCGTTATGCCTCGGGCGCGTACGCCACCTACAAACTCACGCCCACGTATCTGGACAACTACACCTACGGCATCCGGCGTTTTCCGTATTCCACCGACAATACGGTGAATCCGCTGACTTGGGCCGACGTCGACGACGTCACCAATAATCTCAGCGGTGGCATTACACCGGACCCGATCGGTTTCAACAACAACGGTGGCATGGAAGTCCACAACATCGGTGAAGTGTGGGCCCTGACCTTGTGGGAAGTTCGCGCGCGCGTGATCGCCGATCCCGCAGGCGCTAACGGGGACGTGCCGACCGGCAGTCACAAGATGCTGCAGCTCGCCACCGATGCGATGAAGATGACGCCGATCAATCCGACCTTCACCGATGCACGCGATGCACTGCTGCAGGCCGATTGCGCGACCAATGCATGTGCCAACGAAAACTCGATCTGGAGCGGATTCGCCGATCGCGGATTGGGTTATGGCGCGCGCGCACCGTATGCCGTGATGGGCCGATACGTGAGCAGCCACGAAGCCATCCACGAATCGTTCAGTGTGCCGTTTCTCGATGTGCTGGCGCCGGCGACCGACGTCACGATCGATGACAGTGCGTCCAACAACAACGGCACGATCGATCCGGGCGAAGCGGTCAAACTCACAGTCAAGCTGAGCAATCCGTGGCGCGCCGCGAACAAGGCCGTTACCAGCGCGAGCGCGACATTGAGCACGACCACGCCGGGCGTGACGATCTACGATAATCAGTCGACTTACGGTGCCATCGGGCCGCAGGGAAGTGCGACCGGCGATAGTTTCATGCTCACCGTCGCCCCCAACGTGCTGTGTGGCAGCGCGATCGATTTCACGCTGACCACGGTATCGAATCTCGGCACGACCAGCACAAGCTTTCGTATACGTGTCGGCGGCGCATCGGGCACCGATCCGGCCGTCACCTACACCGATACGCTCGCCACGCCGCTGACGATCGTCAACTTCGCCAAGCGTGGCGTGTTTCATCAGATGAACGTGACCGACGATTTCGAAATCGCCGATATCAATTTCCGCATCGATTCGATCACCCATCCGGGCGTCGGCGATCTCACGGCCATGCTGCGTTCACCCGACGGCACCGGCAGCGATCTCGTTGCGTTGATCGATGGGCTTACCGACGTCGGCGGCACGACCATCACCAACATGGTGATCGATGACGATGTGGCCGCGACCGCTGCGAATGACATGGTGCAAGCCACTACCGCCAATGCGCCGTATACCAAATCGTGGCTGCCGGTATACAACTCGCCGTGGGCGGCGATTGTGGCATCGACCTTGCCGAGCGATGCGGTTGGCAATCTTTCGCGACACGATGGCAAGAGTACCAAGGGAACCTGGACCGCGCTGGTCGCGGACGTGTTCAATGCC